>PAKC01000104.1 GCA_002706205.1 Halobacteriovoraceae bacterium | reverse complement strand
TAGTGTAATGCTGTTGGAAATTTTGTTACAACTGATGGTCTAAATAAATTAGAGATGTTTCCAGTATTATAATAAACAGACAAACCTGAAAGGATTGAGTCATCAGTAGAGTCATTATCGATATCACCTGTGAGATCATTTGCAACAATATCTAAGAGACCATCTTTATTAGCATCTGCAATATCAAAGTTAGTATGAACAGAATTTGTATTTAATGTAAGTAAATCAATGGCCTGATAAAGTCCTGTAAAGGTATTATTTTGATTCTCATAAACATAGATTGTACTATTTGTCCCATCGTTGGCCAAAACGACAAGCTCATCTAAGGTGTCTCCAGTGATATCAGCAAATTTTATATCGATAATATTTCCACTATTTGGCACCTCTAGCCTAGGAGAGCAAGTATCTTGAAAACTTGCGCCATCGCTTGGGAGAACACATATTTTAGTTTTATTACTGTCGGTTGCATCTAGGTAGCCAATAACTGCATCCATAGAGCCATCACCATTAGTATCGTTTGATCTTACAAGTTGAATTGCCCCAGCTGCGCCAAGATCAATACCACCATTTGTATCGCTTTGAATTGCAACACTGGCCGTAGTTGATGCCGCAATTGTGTTCATGTCTCCACCTGTAATATCAAATTGATCAATAGTAACACTTGCTCCTGTATCGAGTACAACTCCAAAGCTACTTGAAATTCCATCTGACATAGGAACGATACCTCTGACGTATCCAGCAGTTGCTAGTGCAGTGCTGGAAGTTTCTGTGTCAGTTGCACTTACTGCCACAACATTTGTATTACTATTGTTGACATAAAGTACACCAGCTTTACTCGCATCGTATTGAAGGGGAGCAAACGCCACTGCGTTTAGTGTTGAGAGAACAGGTAAAGCAGCAATTGTTCCTTGTAATAAGCCTAGTTGGCTTGGGCTTTGAAGGTAAATACTTGTTGAAACTGTTCCCGCTGCACAAGGACCATCACTTGTACCATCTCCATTCTTGTCGTCGCATTCGGTATTTCGAATAATAATATCTTCGTATCCATCAAGATTAATATCATAAGTTGATGACTCAAGCAGATGAGTGGCCACACCAGCATGATTTTCTATGTGATTGGATTGGACAGAAATATTTTCAGTTTGAGTTAAATTTAAACCTGAATTTGATTCACTTGATTCGAGAATAAATGATCTTTTGCCTAAAATATTTTGGCCAAGATTTTGAATAGCACCAGTTGTCGCATTAAAGCTAAAGGGAGTAGGTAAGTCTGAAAGTTCAGACAAGGAATAATCACCCACATGACACCGATTTGTTACATCTGGAGCGTAACTCGTTCCACTTGTTGCACCATTAAGTACAAGATTGAGATCATTAGGAAATTCACTGTCAGGAAGAAAGTCAAAATTGGGTCCATCGTAAAAATGTACTGTGAGTGGAGTTGATTCTCCGGCAACACTTCCCGAATTTTGGGCAAGAATTTCAAAGCTAATAGAATCTCCAGTTGAACCATCTCCTCCAGTATCATCATTAAAACATTGATTTCCGTTAAAAGTGAAACTACAAGTATCATCATCGAAAGTAAAATTACCGGCATCGATATCATAAGCTTCTTCTGGTGAACCTTGAATCGTAGGAGTACAAAATGAGCCAGGTACTCCACCAGATGTTTGAGCAATATTTCCTCCATCGTTGTCAGCTGTTACGACTTGCGCATCACCAGTTTGAGTTCCTTGGACGACAACGATATTTGTTTTGTTGTTATAACTTATTTGAGGGGGAAGCTCTAAAATTTTAAAATTGAAATTTGCAGATGCAGTTCCTATTGCATTAATTCCATCTATCTGTATCGGTCTAAATGGAGGATTTAATTCTAAAGGATCAGTTGCCGTTGCAGTGCCTGTAATGTCTCCTGATGTTGCATTTAAATTGAGGCCAAAGGCTCCTGCAAGGTCAGTTGTACCATTTTCAACATAAGTTGTAATAAAGCCAGCGGCATAATTATTATCATAATCACTGTAGTGAATAATATCAGAGTTTGTAATCACGTCACCTTCATTAAAGGTCATATTAGTTGCTCCACTAGCATCTTCATAAACTAAATTTGCTGGAGCAGAGTTGGTAATTGAGATATCAACACTTGTTGTTAAGGTTCCCTTGAGATTTGTCACAGTGATATCAAAAGTTTTTGGACCAGCATATCCAACCAGAGGTGTTCCAAAAATCTGTCCATTTTGAGGATTAAGACTTAGTCCTGATGGTAAGTCGGGAGAGACACTAAAAGTACCTTGAGAGCCAGCATAGTCGGGACTTTCAATTTGATTATTGTATATTGTAAAATTTAGAGTATTTGTTCCTGAACCATAACTAAGGGAAATAGGGGCAATAAGGGTATTAGTACTAATGGCCAGAGTTTCTTTAAAACTTCCAGCAGAGTTTGTACCCGTAATAGTGTAGTATTTTATAGGCTTAATTTCATTAGGTACACCAGTTATTTCTCCTGTTAAAGGATTAAGAGTTAAACCATTGGGAAGTTGAGGGCTAACCGTATAACTTGTAGGAACACCTCCTGCTGTAATATTTGGCTGAATGGCCAAAGGCACATTGGAGCCATCTTGGAGTTCAAAAACTTTTGTAGTTGCATTATAAAAAGGAGATGTTGAAGGAGTGTACCCAAGCATTGTCGGTGGCAATGTCGTTACCGTTATATCTATCGTTTGAACTGATCTAATTACTGAAGTTGATGTTTCATCTAGATTGTAACCCGTAATGGTGAAACTTGTTGTGGTTATAGGAGATGTTGGTGTTCCTGAAATTTCTCCGGTTAAAGCGTTAAAGCTCATTCCTGGAATTGTGGTAACGATATTGGGAGTAATACTAAATAGTGTAGGCATTCCTCCTGCTTTACTAGGGGTAATGCTGAAAGCTTGGTCTTCATAAAGTTGATAATGGTCAATATAACCCATATTAGTAGGATCTTCAGGATAGTTTTCAACTAAGTTCAAATTTATCGTGGCGTTGGTACTAGAAGCTGTTCCTGCGTGAGTTGCTGTTATAAGAATGGGATAAACTCCGATAGGCGTGGTGTTTGGTATTGTTCCTGTTATGAGACCGGTAGTTGAGTTAAGATTTATTCCTGCTGGACAACCTGTACAACTGTAAGTGACAGGAGTTCCTCCTGTATAACTTTGTACTGATAAGGGAGCGATAGGAACATCTTGTTGTACTTCGTAAGCTGTGACGGGGTAACTTAGGCCAGTCGCTGGATTATTTACAGTTATGGTAATGACTGCAGATGTTGAGCCAGCAGAGTTGTAAGCCGTCACGGTAAAAGTATTAATCCCATGAGTTTCTGTAGGTGTTCCCGTGATACTCCCATCCGAATTAAGTGTTAAACCACTTGGAAGTTTAGGATTTATGGTATAACTGGTGCTATAAGGCGAAGTCGAAAGGCTTGGTACCATTCCCGTAAAAGCATCACCAACATTTAAGACTTGTGCATCGTTAGTGTAGGACAGAGCCGCAGGGGCAATATCATTTATATTGATATAAATAGTGGTCGAGGCTGATCCAGAAGAGTTTGATGCAGTAACTGTATAAAGACCAGCTGTTGGTGTTGTTGGTGTTCCAAAAATTTCACCCGTTGTTGAATTGATATTAAGTCCTGCGGGTAAGCTCGGACTAATATTAAAGCTTGTTACAGATCCGCCTGTTGTTGTCGCAGTAAAATTATTTGCTACATCTTTAGTAAAGTTCAATGTTGGAGTGAGGTAATTAATCGTTTTAGGAGGTTCAGCTATAACGCTTAAGGTGACGTAAGCAAATTGAGACCTAGTTATACCATCGGCTTCAACTAAAAAAGTTGTTTCAGGAAAAACGACAGTCGGAACACCTGCAATCTCTCCTGTGATCGTGTTAATCTTTAATCCAGAGGGAAGATCAGGATAAACTTTATAAAAATATGTATCATCTTTAAAAGTTTTGTTTGGAACGAGATTTGAAGCCGTTGTATTTTGAATAAACTCAACATTCTTTGCACTATAGGTAAATGTTTCAGTTCGAATTCTAGACTCTGTAATTGAACTTTTTTCAATGGAAGTCTGCTCTGTGGGATTACAACCCCAAAGCATAAGACCTGTTATTAAAATAATGAGATTTCTAATAATATTCATCACTTTTCCATTTCGGATATATTTATCTTATTGTTTAATCTATTTTAAAGCTAAACTGATTAGTTCAGTTTAGGTTAATGATATATCAATGAGTTAAGCTATTATTAAGCAAGGCCATTGGAATTATTGCCTCAAAAGTTTGACGCTTTTTCTTTGGAGTATTAAAGTCTAACTTATTGTAATATCGGCACTGATTGTGGATATAGTGGGGAGATATTTTTATGTTAAAGTTTTTGGCCCAAAAAAATAATGAACAAACACAACAAAAATCACAGGCAAAAGTTATTGCTTTAATGAATCAAAAAGGCGGTGTTGGAAAAACGACTATGGCCTATAATGTTGCCCACGCTCTTAACTCAACTGGAAAAAAAGTTCTTTGTCTTGATATGGACCCACAGTTTAATTTTTCGATGCTTTTTGGCCAGGAACAATCAGACTCAAATATTCATCATCTTTTAATTAACTCTATTAGAGAATTAAAAAGCTTACATTCGCCGATACTCATTAGTGATGTTTTAGTAAAGTCTAAAACAGGAATTGACTTAATACCGGCAGGGCAAGAATTGTCTGGCTTTGAATTAAGTGTTGCCGGAATCAATGCTCCTCGACAACTAATTTTGAAAAAATTTTTAGAAAAAAATAATTTACTCGAACGTTATGATTATATTGTAATTGATGGACCTCCAACACTTGGTTTACTTGTCGTTAATATTTTGTGTGCTTGTCATGGAGTTCTTTTTCCTTTTATTCCGGATTCTTTTAGTGAACAAGGCTTAAAAAATATACGAAATGTTCTTTTAGATATTGAAGATATGGGAATAGTTGAAACGCCAAAAATATTAGGCTATATACCCAACCTCTATGAAGGAAGAAGGAAAAAAGCGAAAGAAGATTTTGAGCATATTCGAAACGAATTTAATGACGGAGAAGTCTTTTCTCCTTTTTTAAACAGAGCTCACTTTGCCAGATCAATGGCTTCAAAAAAGTCTGTCTTTGATTATGAAGCGCAGGACTTTAAAGATCTTCAATTACAATTTTTACAAGTCGTAAACAGCGTTCAAAATCAATTGGAAAATTAATTATGAAAAATAAAAATCAAAATCCGTTATATGTTGTAAAAAAGGATCATGTTGAGGCTGCTGATAATCTAATAGATTTACTTATCAAGAAATTTAATCTTGGTCCATTATTGGAAATTTTGCAAAGTATCATTGTTATGCTTATTGAGAATGTAAAAAACTATGCGGCTTTTTTAGTTTTAAAAGAGTTCATAGAGTTTATGCTCAATAAATTAGAACTTTTTCGAAAATATTCAATTGTATAAGTTTTCTCTATCATCAATTTGGTCGGTCAGTTCGTATAAATTACGACTTATCGGCTTCTCAGTTTGATTTTCTTTTTTTGGGGAGCGGCCATCCGATTGTTTATTTCATCAAAATATTTAGCTTCAAGATCTTCAATCGTTTTTTTACTCGTTTCTTGAGTAGGGTGTAAGCGCCTCTTATTAAGAGATTTTTTTAAGGCGACTGGTCCCTTTTGTTTGTAATCACTTAAAAACTCATTTTGAATTCTCTTGAGATCTTTTTGTAAACTTTGGGGATCAAAGGCAAAGGCTGAAGAGCTAAGAAAAACAGTTAAAATTAAAATTTTCATACAAAATATTTTATGCTAAATAGCAGCAAATGAAAAATATTGATTTACTCACAGAGTCATATCATTATGAACTCGACCCTAAATTTATTGCTGATAGGCCTACTAAACATCGGCATGATTCTAAATTAATGGTTTATTATGAACAGGATGATCGTATTGAGCATGTTTTGTTTAAAGATTTACCGCGATTTTTAGAACCTGAGCACCTTTTGGTACTTAATCAGTCAAAAGTCTTTCCTTGTCGTTTGTTAGGGCAAAAAGTCTCAGGAGGTAAGGCGGAGCTTTTTCTTTTGTCTTTGATAGCGAATAATGGAGTTTATCCCGCTATGATTAAAGCCAGTGGGAAAAAGAATATAGGAGATCGTCTTTTATTTGGTGACTTGGAAGCGACGATAACCCAGAGAAACTCTCAAGGTGAATTTTTTGTCTCTTTCAATAAATCTCATTCAGAGCTAACTGAGTTATTACATACACAAGCGCATATACCTATACCTCCTTATATTAGAAGCGGCCAAGCTGATAAAAAAGATATGACGGATTATCAAACAGTTTACGCTAAAGAGCTTGGTTCGGTTGCAGCTCCTACTGCTGGACTGCATTTTACTGAGAGTGTTTTTTCTGAATTAGAAAGTAAAGGTATTCAAAAAGCTTTTGTTACTCTTCATGTGGGGGCGGGTACTTTTAAGCCAGTTAAAAGTGATCATATTTTAGAACATACAATGCATGAAGAATGTTTTTATATCGATCCTAAAAATTTATCTTTGCTTAATGCAAATTCTAAACGAATTGCTGTTGGAACAACGAGTTTAAGGGTGTTAGAAAGTTGTGCATCTCAAGAAAGAATAATCTTTGAGAGTGGTGAAGGAATGAAAACCACTGATATTTTTCTTTATCCTGGTAAAAAAATAGAATCAATCTCAGGATTGATTACAAACTTTCATTTGCCTAAGTCTACTTTATTAATGCTAGTCAGCTCCTTGATTGGCAGAGAAAAAACGCTTGAGTTGTATGAGGTGGCCAAAAAAATGAATTATCGTTTTTTCTCATATGGTGATGCTATGTTAATTCTGAGGAAAAAATAATGAAAACATATCAATTAGAAGCTGTAAGCGGAAACGCTAGAGCCGCAACTATTGAAACAGAACATGGAGAAATTAAAACTCCTATTTTTATGCCTGTAGGAACAAGGGCTTCTGTAAAGTCTTTATGGCAAGAAGACTTAGAAGAACTTAATGCTCAAATTATTTTAGGCAATACTTATCATCTTTATTTGAGACCTGGGCACGAATTAATTGAAAAAATGGGAGGTTTACATAAGTGGATGACTTGGAAAAAACCTATCTTAACTGACTCTGGAGGATTTCAAGTTTTTTCCTTGAGTGATCTGAATAAAGTTTCTGAAGAGGGAGTTAAGTTTCAATCACATATTGATGGATCTTATCATATGCTTTCACCGGAAAAATCAATGGAAATTCAAAAGGCCCTAGGCTCTGATATAGTAATGATCTTTGATGAATGTCCTAAGCTTCCAGCTACAAAAGAACGTTTACGAGAGTCCATGGAGCTTACTCTTAGATGGGCCAAACGTTGCAAAGACTACGAGTTAAAGCCTCATCAATCCCTTTTTAGTATTATTCAAGGTGGATTGCATGAAGACTTAAGACAAGAGTGCATGGAAAGATTAATGGAGTTGGACTTTCCAGGTTATGCTTTAGGAGGTTTAAGTGTGGGAGAGAAAAATGAAGAGATGGTTTCATTTTTAAATTCTTTTACTCCTAAAATGCCAGAGAATAAACCACGATATCTTATGGGAGTTGGAAAACCTTTGGATATTTTAAATGGTATTAGGGCCGGCATTGATATGTTTGATTGTGTTCTTCCTACAAGAAATGCACGTAATGGCCAATTTTTAACGACTCATGGACCTTTAAATATTAAAAAACAGCGTTTTATTGCCGATTCTCTTCCTCCAGATATAGAATGTGACTGCAAAGTTTGTCGAAGATACTCTCGATCTTATATCCGACACCTATATAATGTGGGAGAGTACCTTGCCGGACAATTAGTTAGTTTTCATAATATTTATTTTTATTTAAAGTTAGTAGAGAAAGCTAGAGAAGCAATATTTAAAGATAAGTTTGACGAATATTATAAAGAATTTTATAAAAATTATACTTCACAAAGATGGAAATGAATTAAGGAGAAAATATGTTAGGAATTTTAGTCTCAAATGCTTATGCACAAGCAGCACCTGCTCAACCAAGTGCGTTGATGAATATGGTACCACTTGTTTTAGTGGTTCTTGTTTTTTACTTTTTGATGCTAAGACCTCAAAAAAAGAAAATGGAACAAGAACAAAAATATATTAGTGGGCTAAAACATGGGGATGAGGTTTACACCAAAGCTGGAATCTTAGGAAAAATTCATGGGATAACTGATAAAATCATTACTCTTGAGGTAGAAGATGGCTCACGCATGAAAGTTCTAAAGTCTCAGGTGGCAGGACCGACAAAGGATTTATTTCCAGCTCCAACTGATGCAAAAAAGAAGTAAGGGGAAAATATGTTTGGATTAGGTGCTACCGAAGTTATTGTTATTTTGGTTATTGCTTTGGTTTTTATTGGGCCAAAAAAATTACCAGAATTGGCAAAAGGCTTGGGAAAAGGTTTTAGAGAATTTCAAAATGCTATGAAAGGTATTAATGAAACATTTCAAAACCCATCTCATCCAAACACTTCAAATGAAGAAGAAGGGACTCAAAGAGTTCCTTACGATCAACAATTTCAAGATGATCCTGCGCATAATCAAAATAAACCTGAAGACGAGCCAACTGAAGAAGAATTAGCAGCACTTGCTGAGGAAACTTCAGATAAGAATAAAACCAAAGCTCAATAGCCTTTAAACTACTTTGCAATGCTCCAATTCTCTCTTCTCTCAATTTTTGAGGTTGTTTTTGAGTAAGGTTTTTAGAAGAATTCAAATTTATCCTTAAACTTGATTGCTCAAATGTTTAAAATTGTTTAGAATTTTTAAGACAATTAATTATAAACATTGAGTCAAAAGGTTAATAAATGAATCGCAGTTGGTGGTATCGCTTTAGTTTTTTCCTTGTTTTAATCGTTGTTTCGATTATGACAATTACTCCTACTTTATTAGATTTTGATCCGGAAAAGAGCTCATTTCCAGTGAAGTCAAAGATTAATTTAGGTCTAGATCTTCAAGGTGGGCTTTATATGGTTTTAGGAATAGACTTTAAGAAGGTTTATGCTGATGAAGTAAAGAACTATATTAGTAAAGTTCAGACGACATTAAAGGATGAAGGGATAGCCTCAACTATAGGTGATTTATCGGCCATAGACCCTTTGGATCCAAAGCATTCTATAAAAATTGTTGATTCAGCACAAGTTGATGCGGCAAAAGAATATATTAGAAAGTATTATTCTTATCCTCTAAGAATTACAGGAGAGGAGGGACAAGAGTTGAGTTATTCTTTAGGTCGAGAATTTAGAGATGAGATCGAAGAAAACTCTGTCAAAAAATCAATTGAAGTTATCCGAAATAGAATTGATGAGTTTGGTGTTACTGAGCCAGAAATTGTTTCTATGGGCTCTGATCGAATTGTGGTTCAACTTCCTGGAGTTAAAGATATTGAAAGAGCAAAAAACTTAATCGGGAAAACTGCTAAACTTGAATTTAAACTTGTGCATGATGAGCTTGCAAGTTTTGGTGTTGGACAAGTTCCTGCAAAACTTCAAAAACTTATGGATGATGCAAAAGCCGCAGGTATTGAGTATAAAAGAGGCGAAAGGTTTTCTGATTATGTCGCTAAAATGAATGAGTTTTACAAAGAACTTCCAAAAGGACACGATCTTGTCTTTGAAAAAATATTAAACCCGGTAAGTAATGAAGTAGAAGCACTCTTACCTTATGTCGTGGAGTCAGCTACAAATCTTACAGGGGAAGAACTGCAAGATGCCACTGTTAGAATTGATCAGCAACAAAATCAACCTTATGTTAGTTTGACATTTAAATCACAAGGGGCTGCTTTATTTGAAAAATTAACTGGAGATAATATCAATAGAAGGTTAGCGATTATTTTAGATGGAAATATCTATTCGGCTCCAAATATTCAGTCTAGGATAGCAGGTGGAAATGCCCAGATAACACTTGGTCAGGGTGATTATAACTCCTTATTAAAACAGGCAAGAGATCTTTCTTTAGTCTTGAGGGCAGGGGCTTTACCGGTTGAGTTAGAGTTTCAAGAGCAAAGAATTGTAGGGCCATCTTTAGGAGCTGATTCAATCATAAGGTCTGAAAAAGCAGGTTTGGTAGCCGGTCTTTTAGTCTTAATCTTTATTATCGTTTTTTACAAGGTTTCTGGAGTTATTGCCGTTAAAACATTAATTGCTAATATCATTTTTGTTTTGGCCTGTTTGGTAGGACTTGAAGCAACCTTAACTTTACCTGGAATTGCAGGGATTGCTTTGACTGTAGGGATGGCGATTGATGCTAATATTATTATTTATGAAAGAATTAAAGAAGAGCTTGCAGGCGGTGTTCCAGTAAGAGAGGCTGTAGGCACAGGTTTTTCTAAAGCTTTCTGGACTATTTTAGATGCAAACTTAACAACTGCGGTTGCGGGTCTTATGCTCTTAAACTTTGGAACAGGTCCTATTAGAGGGTTTGCTGTGACATTAATCATTGGAATAGCCTGTACGGTTTATACTGCTTATTTTGTCAGTAAATTATCGTTTGAGTTTTATATGGACAAAACTCGTGGTCAAAAAATTAGTATTTAGAATAAGGATTTATAAATGAGTAAGTATAATTTAAATTTTGTTAGTAAATTTCCTGTTGCAGTTATTTTTTCTGCATTAATGATTATCACTTCAGTGACTTTATTTTTTACTAAGGGGCTTAATTATGGAGTCGACTTTCGTGGTGGTGCGGAAGTGCAAGTTAAGTTTGGACAAGAAATCAAGCTTGGAGATTTAAGATCGGCCATAGATTCTCATGGCTTTAAGTCTTCATTAGTTCAGTCGATTGGCTCTCCTGGTGATAATGAGTTTTTAGTTAAAGTTAATGCTGAAGATGGCGACTTAAATGGTGTTACGGACAAAATGACTAAAATGTTGATGACTGATTTTTCTGCTATCAATCCTGTGATCCAAAAAACTGATATTGTCGGTCCAAAAGCTGGTGAGCAGTTAAGAATTTCTGGTTTTCAGGCCATGGCTTGGGCTTTATTGATGATCATGGTTTATATTGCCCTAAGGTTTGATTATAAGTATTCTCCTGGGGCGATTGTCGCTTTACTTCACGATGTATTAATTATTATCGGAATCTTTGTTTTAACGCATAAAGAATTTTCTTTGCAAATTGTGGGTGCACTCTTGGCAGTTATCGGTTACTCAGTTAACGATACCGTTGTTGTTTATGATAGAGTTCGGGAGCAAGAAGAAAAGGCACCAACTAAAAATTTAAAGCAACAAATAAATACTGCTTTAAATGAAACATTAACGAGAACAGTTTTGACTTCCATTACGACTTTAATCGTTTCATCTGTAATGTATTTTATGGGAGGAGCTGGAATTGAAGACTTTTTCTTTGCTATTTGTATTGGTGTTATTGTAGGGACATATTCGTCAATTTTTGTTGCAGCTCCTACTGTTTTATTTTTAGATAAGGTTGTTGGACAAAAAAAGTAAAAGATGAAGTTTCTTTTTGCGCTAGTTTTGCTCTTTTTTAATCTGTGCTATGCTCAGGGTGTTGATCAGAGGGGTGAAACTATTCAAAAACTCAATGAAAATTTTCTTACGAATCACTTAAATGAGGAAGTAAGAGAAAAAATTGAGAAAATGATGCACGAGAACCCTTTGGCAAAGTTGGAAAAAGAAGAAATTTATTCTTTTTTAAAGTATCGCTTTGATGGAAGTCCTATTGGAAAGATTTTTCAAGAAAATCCAAAGTTTCTCGATGTTATGGTGGAAATTATTCATGATAAAAAGGCTTTGCCGGCGTTGGTGAGTATTGTAAACCAATCTGGTAAAATGAAGGTTTATCTTACAATTGTCCTTTCAACATTTTGTCTTTTCTTTTTTATCGGTCTTATTCATGTTGAAGGTGGAATTTTAAAAAGAATTCTATTTAAGCTGAGTTTGAGTTTTGGTGGATTATTTATAAATATAGCAAGTTGTTATTATGTTTTTTACGATCAACTTTCTCCTACTGTTGAGATTATAAAAAAGTTTTATTAACTGACCTACCAAATTGATGATAGAGACAACTCAAACTTAGAGATGAAGCTCTGGAGTGTTTTTAGAAAGCGGCTCCATCGAGGCGCTAGTGAGCAGTTAATTAATATTTATTTTTTTAATTCGTAGATGACGGCACCACCAAGTTTACTCAGTGCTGGAAATAATTGAAATAAAACATAGTCTAATTTTTCTAGAAGCGAAGGCTTAGGGTCACTTCCTTTGCGGTAAAATTTATCAAAGCGAGCAAATAAAAAGAAGGAGTGTTTTTTACACTGGGGAAAGATACTTTTGATGATTGTATCATCTTGCTTGTTTAGTTTTCTTTCATCTTCAGTAATATGCCTTTTTAAGGACTTTTTCTTAGGAGCAAAAAACTGTATTGGTTTTGACTCTCGAATGCGGTCAAGAAAGCTAACCTCTACAGGTTCGCGAAAGAAAGCTTTACCACCTGGCCTTAGAACTCTATAACATTCTTTTAAACTTTGTTCTATTTCAACATGATGGAGTATATCAATTCCTATAATTAAATCAAAAAAGTTGCTGGGATAAGGTAATTTTTCAGCAAAGGCCACTTGAAAGTTTCCTGGTTTAGCATGATGCTCAAAAAGTTTATTTGCTAACTGAATATTTTTATCACTTATATCAAAACCATAAATATCGTATCCAATGAGTGATAATCTTAGGGCATTTTCTCCTGGGCCCGTCCCAAAGTCTAAAAGCTTCGTTTTTGGTTTGTACTCTTTTATTGCATGAGCATAAATAGACCAGTAAGAATTCCAGGGTCTTGTTTCTTTGTTTTCTAAGGGAGCAATGACTGGAGATAAATCTATATTGAAGCTTATGTCAGCATATTTTTGGGCATAAAGGTCATAATATTCTTTTTCTCTTTTTTGTCTTTCAGTTAAGCTCATAAAGCGGTCTTATAGAGTTTTTGAATTAAAGGCAAGCTTTTGAATATAGGTTTGTAAAAATAACCTAAAGACATCATTATTTAATGTGTAACTTATACCTAAATCGCCTGGGCATTATTGACAAAAAAATCTGATAGAGCTACATCTTAGGAGTGTTTAAACTTAAAGTATGGTGCTTATGAATAAATTAATTATCGTTTTTTGTCTTGTCCTGTTTTCAAATTTTGCTCAAGCCGGTGAAATGAAAAAAATCTATACTGTTGTGAATGAAAGTATTGAGAATTACTTAGGTTTAGATCAAGAAAGTGGTGTGATTAGAATATCTTTATATAATTTTGTCGAGCCTAGTTTGGAACAAGCAACATTGGCCATTAGTACTGAAGTCTATAATAATTATTTAAATGTCTATTATGGTTGTACTGTAGAATTAGAGAAAACCGAAACTTACTACAGAATGCTCATGACAAAATGTCTTAAAAAATAACTTTCTTTTTATAGACGATCCTTAGCCTAGTCGAATATTTCATTATTTAGGTTTTATCCTTAATCTTTTACTCAGTTTTTTCCCCTTTAAGCCGATAAGTCTATTAAGACTTAAATGCCAATTTATCAGGTCATTTATTCTCTTTTTATTAAATGAAATAGAGTGTTATCTATATGAAATAATTCATGTTTGTTTAGATAGCGCAAAAGGCTTAGATGATAATACCTAAAATAAACAAGATAAAGTTTTTTTATTAAGTAGTTTTTAAAGTAATTTTGGAAGGATTTTGTTTATGAGATTTTCTTTATTAGTGTTAACCATTATTTTCTTTAGTTGTGTCCCTGAGCAAGAAGGAGTTGAATTTGGGGTAACTATTAAACCTCAAATTGGAGCTGATGGACAACTCCAAACAAAAGAAGATCAACCCACGCGAATTGAATATAAAGTTGAAAAAACTGAAGAATCGATAGACTTAACAGTCGTTGTTTCAAAGCAGCCTAAATATGGAAAACTAGACTCATGTCAATATCGAGATCGAGAAACGATAGAGTGTATTTATTATCCGCTTGAAAATTTTAATGGCTTTGATGAGGTTTATTTTATGGCCAAAGATGGTGATTTTCTTTCTAATGAAGCAGCTAAGGTTGTAATTGAAGTTTTACCAGTACCTGATGCACCATTGGCTCCAGAAAAATCAACTATAAAGCTTCCGGAGAATTCTGCACATGATTTTAATGTTAATAAAGCGCAAGATATTGATTCACAACAATTAACTTATGAAATTATTAGTCCTCCGACCCATGGAACTTTATTTGGGTGTCTTAAAGCTGATGCAGATATGAGCTGTACATATGAGCCTGACCCTAATTATTTTGGAAAGGATCAATTTACTTATCGAGCGATTGATGAAACAGGTCTTGTGTCTGAAACTGCAGAGGTTGAGTTACATATCCTAAATTATCCTGAAGTCTCTGACGATCAGGAAGTTCAAGCTTATCAATATGAAAGTAAAGAGTTTGAAGTTTTACTGGCCCAAGATGCAGATACATCAGAAGCTGATTTAAGTTATTATATTGTCAAAACACCCTCAAATGGAACTTTAGGTCCTTGTTTTCAAACTAAAGGGCAAAGAAAGTGTACTTATACTCCAAATGGGAATTTTTTTGGAGAAGATCAATTTACTTATGCGGTTAAAGATAGCGACGGACTTGAGTCTCTGAATTCAGCACAGGTAAACTTTATCGTTAATAAGGTTAATATCGCACCGGTTCCAGGAGCAAATCAAAGCCTTTCGTTAACTCAAAATACTGTAAAGGATTTTGAGATTAATCAAGCTAGTGATCAGGACTCTGATAATAGTAAACTTGTTTATTCTGTGGTGTCACCTCCAAGCCATGGGACAATTACGAATTGTTTAGGAACAAATACTCGGCTTTGTAAGTACACACCTAATCCTTCATTTTATGGAGTTGACTCTTTAACTTATAAAGTCATTGATGATCAAGGGCGCTCATCTTCTCAAAATGGAGTGATTACTTTTAATGTAAAAAAGGCGTATCAAAAACCTGTCGCCTTTGTTGGGCAGGTTGAGAGTTTGTTACAAGGAACGAAAAAAGCATTTGAAGTAAAAGAGGGAACTGATATTGATACACCTGTGGGACAATTAAAATATGCCGTCGTAACACCCCCTAAAAATGGTATTTTAACTAATTGTTTTGGACAAGCGGGAGTGAAAAGTTGTGAGTATGAGCCAAATAAAATGTTTACGGGAGAAGACTCTTTTGAGTATGTTGTTGTTGATGATAAAGGTTTAAAATCAACTCGAACCTCATTGAAGTTTAATATCGCAGCTAGAAAATATCCAGAAGTTTCAAATATTTTACAAGTTGATTTGTATCAATTTGATAAAAAAATATTCGAAGTCCCTGTTGGAAGTGATGCGGATACGATTCCCCTTGAACTTACATATCAAGTGGTGACTCCTCCCAAAAATGGAATTCTACGAGAGTGTTTTGTTCAAAAAGGGGAGAGAAAGTGTTTATATGAGCCAAAGGGAGATTATGTTGGAGATGATAGCTTTACTTATAAAATAATTGATGACTATGGACTTGCTTCTAAAAAAGAGGGGATTGTTGATATTGTTGTTTTAGCGCGTAAAAAACCACTTGCTCATACCCAGGATAAGTTTAACACCACTGAAGAGAAAAAGATTACTTTTGATATTACAGCAGCGACAGATGAAGATTCAGATGCTTCAAAACTTGATTATATTATTACAGAAGCGCCAAAAAATGGACTGCTTTATAATTGTTTTGTGACGAGTGGGCATAAAACATGTACTTATCAACCCAATAATAATTTTTATGGCGAAGATATCTTTAAATATAAAGTTAAAGATGAGTATGGCCTTGAGTCTGATAACGTGGGAGAAGTTTTGATCGTTGTTGAGAAAAAGCTTCCTCCTGTTGTTGGTAAAAATGATAAATTTGTAACGAAAGAAAATACCCCTATTAGCTTTAATGTTAGTGTTGGTTCTGATGATAAAACTCCTGTAAGTAAATTAAATTATACGATTGTCGATGCTCCTTTAAATGGAAGTCTATCAGGTTGTTTTTTATTACCTGGTAAAACAGATTGTACCTATTCTCCAAATCGAGGATATTATGGGACAGATAAGTTTACTTATCAGATCGTTGATGAGGATGATCAAAAATCAGCTATTGCGCAGGTCGAAATTGTTGTCGAAGCTGTTAATAGTCCTCCCCAAATTGGTGCTGCACAAGTTTTTAATTTGGATAAAAATGCGATTAAGCAGTTTGAAGTTTCGCAGGCAAAGGACTCAGATACTGATGCTAATCTGTTAAAGTATGTGATAACTTCTGCTCCAATACATGGTCAGCTTAGTAACTGTTTTGTTACCCAGGGAAATCGTAATTGTACTTATACCCCAAACTATAATTATTATGGAACTGATGAATTAAAGTATAAAGTCGTCGATGATTTAGGAGAAGAAACGGCAAAAGAAGGTATTATTTATTTTAATATCGTAAACGTTAATTCAAAGCCGCGAGTCGGTGATAATCAGATCTTTACTTTTAAACAAGGGGGAAGTGTTACTTTTGTTGTCAATGAAGCTAGTGATAAGGACTCTTCTGCTGATCAGTTGACTTATAAAATTGTCGATCAACCCAAATATGGAACTTTATTAAATTGTTTTGTGGGGGCAGCGAAAAGACAATGTACTTATACCCCAAGCAATAAGCTCTTTTATGGAGAGGATAGTTTTACTTATATTGTAGAGGATGAAACTGGTTATTCATCTGAGCTTAAAGCACAGGTTGTGTTTAAAGTTGAGCAAAGAAAAGCTCCAATTGCTTCAAATATCACTGTGAAATTTAAACAATATACTAATGTAACTTTTGATGTTAAGGCGACGGATGAAGATTCTAGTTTGACTGATTTACAATTTGTTATTGAGACTCAACCAAAGCATGGTGTTCTCTCTAATTGTTTTTTAACTAAAGGTTATACAAGTTGTACTTACACACCTACAAATAATTATTATGGACTAGATAGCTTTAGCTATAATGTTGTTGATGAGTATAATAATAAGTCTAAAACTCCAGGAGTTGTCAGTATTGTTGTTGAGAAAGTAAATTTAAAACCGACTATTGGAGCAGATCAAAGTTTTGCTTTAGATCAATATACATTTGTTGATTTTGAAGTGAGTGAAGCTAAAGATCAGGATACACTTGCAAGTAATTTAACTTATAAAGTCGTGGACCCACCAAAAAATGGTGTCTTACAGAATTGTTTTGGAGCTGCAGGAAAACGAACTTGTAAATACGTACCAAATCCTACGCATTATGGGGCCGATTTTTTTACGTATAAAGTTGTTGATGATACGGCCAAAGAGTCTGTGGCAACAGCAAGAGTAAGCTTTAGTATAAGAAAAGTTGATCTGCCACCACAAGTGGGTGCCAATCAAAGCTTTTCTACTTATCTAGGAAAAGAAAAGGCCATTATCGTTTCTGAAGCAACTGATTTGGATGGTCTTCCATCTCTATTACAATATCAAATAGTTACTCAACCTAAAAATGGAAAGCTCGTTGACTGCTTTCAAGGTTTAGGTGATCGTAATTGTAAATACGTTCCTAATTTTAAGTATTATGGAAATGATGAGTTTACTTACAAAGTGATTGACGATACAGGACTATCATCTAAATCCCAAGCGAAAGTTTCTATTGAAGTTATTAGAAAACTTGAACGACCTGTCGTTGGAAACAATATTACTATATCCTTACTTGAAGGAACTTATATTGATTTTTCAGTTCCAATTGCCTTTGATGCGGATAGTTTTGCGGGGGATTTAGAATATAAAGTTGTTAATGCTCCTAAATATGGAACTTTGAGCAATTGTTTACCCGGTCCAGGTATTCGAACATGTACTTATACACCTAAGCCGACCTTTAATGGAAGAGACTCGTTTACCTACGAAGTTATTGACGATACCAATCTAAAATCGACAACCAATGGTGTTGTTAATATTAATGTTACCGGAAAAGTTTATCAAGGGACTGAAACTTTTAGTCAGAATAATGGAGGTTACGTCTCTTCTGTAGATATTATTTGGACTATTGATAATTCAGGCTCAATGGGTAATGATCAAAGTCGTCTAGCTAGTAATTTTAGCTCATTTATGAATAACTTCTTAGTTAATGGAAAATCCAAATTTCCTTTTAATATGTTAGTGACAACAAGTGATAAGGACGTTCAAAGGTCCTATATGGGAAAATTAACTTCATCTAGAGCGAATAGTAATTTTGCAACCTTTAAAAGTGATTTCCAGTCAGCCGTGAATGTAGGGACCCGAGGAAGTGCAAGAGAAAAAATGTTAGATTCAGCTTATGATACTTATAGTAGGTATGCTTCGTGGTATGGTGGTAACGATACTTTAGCTATTTTTATTTTGGTTTCAGATGAGCCGGAGCAATCAACAAGATACTCGACTTCTAGATGGGCGCAAAATTTTCAATCGATGAAAAACGCCGCCAATAAGGTGAGAGTTTACAGTGTTGTCTCCAGAGATACCGATAATAGATACGCTGAAATTTCTTCTAAAACTGGTGGGAAAAAATATTCCTTGGGTGGTTCAAGTTTTAGTTCTATTTTAAATGATATTAGTTTACAGGTATCAAATATGATCAGTTCTTATTCCCTTAACTCACGTAGAAAAGTAGACCCGAATTCTATTACTATTGACGTTAATAATACGCGTATCCCGAGTACGCAATGGAGATTTTCTAATGGGATGATTTCGTTTATAACGCCACCTGCACCTGGAGCGACAATTGTTGTGAATTACGAATACACTAATATTTATACAGGAAATTAAGAGTATGAAAAAGAAAGCTATTGTTTTAGGTCTTTTTTTATCTTTAGGAGGAGTTTATTTTTTTACTCAAAGTGAAAAAAAGAGTTCTGTAAGTCAGCTGGATAAGAAAGAAAAAATTCAAAAAAAGTTACTTCGTTCGTCAAAAATCGTAGGAAAAGATTTGGGCGAGGAGAGGGGTAAGCAACAGGAGCCTATAAAGGGAGAGTCTTCCCAGGCTTCGTCTTCAGCAATAAAAAAACAGACCAATATTAAAGTTGAAAAAAAATTAGAAATAACTTCTGATGAACACTACGAAAGTATTAAGGAGGAGGTCTTAAGCTTTTATCAACAAGAAAAGGTCTCGTATGATCATGTTTTAAATGTAAAATCAAAAATTAAGGCCATGATCCAGTGGAAAGAAAAAAATAATTTAGATTTAATTGCGCTTGAATATATGAAGCCTGAGTTTGTTTTAGCCTCTTCTGTTGCAAGAGGAGTTACAGCAAATGATGTCCTTGAACAAAACGATCAGATGAAAGAAATTCCAGTAGATCAACAATATGCCATAAAAAGCTTTAGTGAATCAAAAGACTTTAGAATTATACTTGAAAGCAACCGATTTAATTATAAAACAATAAATGCTAAAAGACTAAGTGAGATATACTCAGATCCACCAGAAGTCGTTTATGGCGATGACTTTGTCCATGGTTTAGCTTCTGATGAGCCAGTAGAGCCGGTTTTAGAAGGGGTTGATGATAACGATTAGAAGCTTTTTTTAACCAAAATTAAGTAGATTTTATTAGTTTTGTGCATCTTTATGCAGCTCCAGAAGATGGCTTACGGTTATAGGAGCTTTTATAATTATCGATTGAGCGTTCTATATGCCTGCTCATAAGGCTTGAGTGCGGTGCAGTCCACCATAAAGTGTGTAGAGTCGTTTCTAGATCCTCTTGTAAAAGGCTTTAATTAAGTGGAGGAGAGGATCGGATTTGAACCGACGGCTTTACGGTTTTGCAAACCGTTCCTTTGGACCACTCAGGCACCTCTCCTTGAATAAAGCTTTAACCAAAGTGTGAATATATTCTTAAACTTTATTGAGATTGTCAACGTAAAGTATTGAAAAGGCACAAGCAATAAGCTTCTGCCTTTATTTTATTTCTAAAAACTATGCTTCACGGATAACGTATTTATCTTTTCCTTCATCAACCATTTCTTTAAGTTCTTTACCAACTTTAAAGAAAGGAACTTTTTTAGGCTCAACGATAACGACTTTACCTGTTTTAGGATTACGTCCTTCATAGGCTTTGTAGTTTCTGTTTGCAAATGAGCCAAAGCCTCTGATCTCAATTCTTTCATCGTCATAAAGAGATTGAATCATTGAGTCAAAGCAAATATTTACTATTTTTTCTGCCTGTTTGGGGCTAAGGTTCGCTTGTTTTTCAATTACAGCAATTAAGTCCGCCTTAGTCATAATTTTCTCCTTGGATATAACCAATATAAGTTTTTGTTATTTGGTATCTGATCGGCATAATTATTCAAAAACATTAGGGACTAAATTAAGATGGCCATTTTTATGGTCATCTTAAAAAGAGTTATTTGTTAAGTTATTGATTTTTTGATGACTACTCATGAGATTAATTGTTTTGGGGTAAAATAATTAATAACTTTGCTAGACTGTGCCGATAGGGAACTGTGATGAAATATTGTCGTTTTTTTACTTATTTTCTTTCTATGATCATGACTTTGAGCTTTATCAGTTGTGAGGAAAATATTCCTAGAAATAGGCCAGTATTAGATTACGATGCAACTGCAATAACTGATGAGCCACAGGAAGAAGAACCGAGCTCTGAGTTAACTATAGAAAGGCCTTCTGGAGCCATTATCATTCAACCAAATCACTGTGCTTGCCAAAATGCTAAGCCTATTAGTTTAGGCAATTGTGAGGCCATTTGCAGTGAAAAAAACTCAGGAGCAAATCCTGAAACACGACTTTTATATTTTGAAACCCAAACAACAGCTGAGATTTCAGCAACAGATATCGAGGATATTTGGGGGTTTTGTAATACACTTCCTCGAGATGGAAGTCTTACTGCCAGTTGCTCCATTGAAGTTAAAGATGAAAAGGGAAATACCAACACTTTAGCTTTTGAGCCAGAAAAAGGGGCAACATCTTTCTCTGTAGAGGTCGGGGGACTCTCTGAAGATGAAACCTATCGTTTAAGTATTGTTGAAAATAATTCAGGTGCGCGTTCAACAACGATTCAAATGCGCTTAATTTCTGACCTCATTGAAGATAATATTGGTGGACCACTAGCTTTAATGCCCGTCAATCAGTACTCATGTTTGTTTAGAACAGGAGTTATTGATTCTACGGATGGAAGCTTTATTATAGAAGATGTGAATAGATTTCACTTTTATTTTATTTCAGCAACAAGGCCTGAACCCTTAAAAGCTTCGTCCTTACAAACAGTTAATTGTCATGATATGGAACTTTATGGAACGACTCCTATTAATAGTCCTTTATTAGAAGAAACAACAAATGTATTTACGGTTTGGAATCGGGAAGACCCACGGTTTTATAATCTAGGAGGAGAAGGAAAACTTAGAGTTCATGAACTTTTAGAGCAAAATATTCGCTTACAAGGGCAGACTCTGAGTAGCTCTTTAAATCTCTTTTTTGAACTTGAATGGCCAAGTGGTATTGATGATGGTGATACAGGTGTTGGTTCTGAAGAAGATGAAGGAGTGGCCGAAACCATAAGCAATAAATTGGGATATTATATGACCCCTTTTATAGATAGTGAAACGTACAAAGCTTATTGTCCAACTCAACAGCATTATTATAGTAATAGTGCTCTTTTTAAGGCAATGCGAGAAATTATCGGGATCGATACCGAAGGTTTGTATGCGGCTAAACAAGACAATGTTTGTGATTTTATTTTGATTAGAGAAACAGTCTTAAAAAAGATTTGGTTTTATATTGAGGGTGGTCAACATATCCAGCCTACAAGTGATACTGTTGCAGGCAAAAAAATTCAGTTTTATTGGCCAGCAGACCCAAGTTCTCCCTATATAAAAAAGT
>PAKC01000103.1 GCA_002706205.1 Halobacteriovoraceae bacterium | reverse complement strand
ATATTCACAAGAAACCATGCTAAGGCACTGATATTAAAGGAACACTAAAGAATCATCCACTCTGGACTCACACAAAGTCCCGTCAAAATACTTTTCCATTTTTTATTAGCATCCACATTTCCTAAATCTCTAAATGCACTAATCGCATTCATAGGTAATTTCTTACCTGGATAAAAAATTTCAAAAGCTTTTTGAATATTTTCATCTGAAAGCTGACTGGACTGAGTTAAACCAACATTTCCAAGAGCATGGGATACAGCAAGATCATCATTCTGAATTGTATTTTCACACATATCTATAATCCAGGCCATCTTAACAGGAGATGAACTTTGAGAAGAATATGTTTTCTGCTCTAGACCGTAATCAGCCTCCATACACTCACTCATAGGAGAAAACTCCGCATTGCCTGAAGGATCTTTAGTGCGCTCATAAATATCACATTTTGATCCAAAAATATCGATATTTGAATGAATATATTTTTTAATATTCGAATCTACTGTCGGCCCAAAAACAACTTTAAAAAAAGAAGCTAAAAATTTTCTATCCGGTAGATTTATTTTTATTGCTGCATTATTAAGTAAAATATTCTGAGCACTATCATCATCCAAAACTCTAAGCTCAACAATGCTATTTAGTCCCGCTATAGCATTAGACCCCTTCGGCTCAAGTTTAAGAAATAAAGATTCATCATTTTCAATGCTCGTATCATCCTTAAAATGTATAAGAATTTCTTGTGTAAGATTATCCTTACTAAAACTAATTTCCTGTGCTGATAAGCTATACTCTTGAGTAGTTAAAGTTGATTTATCTAGTACAACAATACGAAATGACTCTGTAGACTCAATATTTTTATTGAGAGAAATCTTTAATTTAATTGTTTTGGCACCTTCGACAACCTCTCTTAAACTCTCCGAAAAATTTGCCACAGGATTATTAATTTCAGACAAATTATCTATCCACTCTTCAATATATTTTAACTCTGCACTACTTAAAGCAGCGGAGCCAACTGGCATATCAGAACCATAATTCTTGAGTCTTTTTACTAACAAAGAATTTTTCGCATCTTTAGGCTTAATATAAAAATTATTTAAAACCCAACGTTTACTAGTATTCAAATCTTTAAAAACATCATGAATCGAACTTGTATGACAAGAAATACATTTATTTTGAATTACATTATATGCATTTAAAAACCTCATATCTTCAGGAGGAACTGAAACTTCATCATCAATAATTTTCAAAGAAAATTGCCAAGCAGAACCTAAAACTCCCGGAGAAGTCACCTCTAAATCAAAAAAATAATCTCTGACTCCATCAATATTTTCATTATCAACAATATTAAAAACAAAACTCGCTGTTGATTGTCCTTTTATGATCTCCAAAAGTGGCTTATCTATAGTATAAGAAATTGATTCAGTTACAGACTTTTCTTTTAATTTAAGAACGAAAGGCTTTACCGCAGGCTTATTAAACTCAACTTCTAACGAAAAACTTCCCGTTTTTTCGTTCACCACAAATGAAGTATCTTTAAAAGAAACAATCGTCTTTTCTTCCTCCTCCATAGCTTGAATCCAATCTTTTAAAATAAGATGCTCTTCTTGGGTTAATTCCGGCATTAACTTGGGCATATCCCCATTTGCATATCCAAAACCTTTAAGTCTTGTGATTAAACTTGAACGTTCAGGATAACCAGCAGTAATAGATGGATCTTGTTTCCAATCTTCTATATTATCATATGCTCGCCATTTATCATGATGTCCTGTATGACACTTCATACATTTCGCTTGTAAGATGTCTACTGCTCTTAGGTTTTTTTCAGATTGTGTAGTTGAAAAACTGTCATAGGGTACGATCTCTTTAAACTCTAATTCTGTTTGCGGGACCTCAGGAGAGAGGCACCCTCCTAAAAACAACAAACTTAATAAAGAAAATATAAATAATATATTTTTCATTACTCTTTCACCCTATATTTTTTGGAGAATCAATAAGATTAATAAGTTTACCACTGGAATCAAAGTCCACTATACTTTGATCATTAGGTGTAGGAGTTTTACAACCAAGTATTTTACAAATTGATGAAGAAAGATTTCCCCTATTAAGCTCTCTTCCTTTTAAGGCATCAATTGAGGCTGCCTCTCCCCAAGTTCCACTTCCATTCCAGTATTCAGACAAATTCCCTTTTTTAATATTTCCTATAACCATTGGTGCATCGAATTTCCCAGAAATAAGAGTTGCCTGTTGCCCTTTTCCACCATGTCCAGAATCGTCCTCTCCTAAAGGTATATTAGGAAACTCACTACATAAATGAAGTAAAGAATTATTAAATAAATTTTTTCCGCTTACAGAATTTGTCACTTTCAAGCGATTTACAAATTCCAATACTGCTGCACCAGAAGCGGCAAACCTCATTGTATTATAATACATAAGTGGAACAGCACCCCACCCATGTGCATCACTGGCCATAGAAAGACTTTGCTGAGAGCCTCCTGGACTTTTTTTCATCCAAATAGGTCCTAAACGTTGTTCTTGTAAAGCAATGGAGTTCGTTAACTCATGCTTTAATGCAATTTCTGCAAAAGCTAGAGCTTCAGCCAATTGGGGAATATCTGGTCTTTTTGATTCTAATGCATCTTGATTTCTATGGGTTTCTCCCCAATAGTCATCATAAATCGGCTTCGCAGCACATCTATGAGCAGGATTATTAGGGTCCACTTTATAATTTTTTTCATCAAATAAATCAGGAAGACTCATATTATAAATTGTATCTTGTATAACTTTTTTATAGGTCACGACGCGTGAAGAATATTCACTTTCAAAAATATCTACAGCAATTTTAAACATATTTCTTGCATTCGCTCTATCAGTATAAAGACTTTTTGTTTTAGGATTAGAATGTAATGAAACTTCTTTTAATAAAGCTAAAGCGCCATCAATTTTAGTTTCGATTGCACTATTTGAATAACTTAAGCCACTTGACTCCTTATATACACTTGAAGTCGCTTTAAAAATAGAGTTGAAAGGGTTTGAACGAGAAGAAACTTTAACCTGAGACGTTCCTTTTTCACTAGAAAATGATGGCTCCCAATTAAAAGCAATAAATGGGAACAGTCGACTTGAAAGATCAGCATGATACCCATTGATAGTGGCTGCACCTGGTACTGGCTCAGTTAAAAACCTCATGCAATCATCATGACCTTGACTTTTAAGATCAACACCTCTGATAAATAATGCATGATCAAATAGATGCTTTAATTCTGTTTTACCTGAAGTTAAATCTACTTCCATTGAATTCATATAAGGAAGATAAAGTCCTTTATGTAATATTGTTTTATACTCTAAATCAAAACTTCCGTCGCTTGGGTTATGATTTGTGAAGTTTGTTGCAATTGAGTTTCCCGTTAACAAAGAATCATCTTCTTTAATTTTAAGAATAGTATCATAAACCCTTCTATTGGGTCCTCCACCTGCTAAAAGCATAATATAATTCATCAATTGAGCATCTCCGGCATAAGCTTTATTACACAACCCATTTATCATCTGTAAAAATAACTGCTCTAGAGGACAAACTGTTGCCAAAGCGGCCATAGCTGTGGAGTGACTTAAAAAATGTCTTCGATTATACTTTCTTTTCATTATTCGACCTTTAGTCCTGGATATTTATATCCTTCAGACTTCAAGATTGACTCTATTGTTTTTAAAGGGTCTTGATGTACTTTTAATTCTTTTCCCAGCTTTATCACATAGTTTCTATATGAAAGTTCTTTAATTTTATAAGGGCTATCAGCAATTGGATTTATCTGAAGGTCTGACGTATTAACATTTATCCCCGTAAAGTGCTCATAATATCTTTTTGCAGCACAGATATAAATATCATCTAAATTTTTTAAATAACCACCTGCTTCGGCTAAATTATTTAAATCTTGCTGAAAAAGAGTTCCATCATATTGTCTAAAATAAAGCTGACCTTTAGGTGGTCTTCTATGCCAATATATATCATCTTCTGGCCAATTTTCATTGGCAGTAGGATAGTCGGGCTCAAAGCGATGGATCAATGAAAGTTCTCTATAATCTTTTGCATAAGCCTCTCTTTTTACGGGAGGACTAGTTAAAACTCTTCTTGTATTTCGAATTGTTCGTGCAAATGGATCAATTGTTGCATGACACTGCATACAGTTTTGTGCCCCTCGAAAAGGCAGAGAACTCTTTGTATCAATCATTGCTGTTACATCTTCAGCTCTTAAAACAGGAAGGTCTCGACATAACAGATCTTTAAAAACATTTCTTGTCCATCTTCGAGCAGTTTTAAGTCCACCATTTTTTCTAACAACAACTTTATAAGTATTGTCATTCATAAGTAAGTAGGATGAGGTACCCATAAAACCAGACCCCAAATGCTCATAAAGATTTAAATTAGGAATAAATTGTGGCTCACCAGTAACATGGCCTGACTCATGTCTATCATAATATCTATCCCCTCCCCAGGACATAGGAACAATTACGTCTGGCTGTTCAGTAACCCCAACCAGTTTTCCTAATTGGGTTTTACTCAATGAAAGTTCGGAATGATTATTATGATCTATTGAGTATTGAAAGCCCATCAATTCAGCAAAATATTGCAAGATTCGCACACTAAAGGTTCGGTTTTGACCATTAACTTCTTCAAAGTCTGTATGCCTAATGCCCCGTAAACTTTTTGACCTTGTTACGATAGAATTAAAATTCACAGAAGGATTAAATAAGGCACTGGTATAATGAAGCGCTCCCTGCTGTGATTCCATTGCATCATATTGTCCAGTCTTGCCATAATTATCCAAAAAAGAAAACTCCTCCACTGAAAACCAAGAACGATGAATACGATGAAAATTTTTTACCACTTTAATTGATTCTTTTGAAAAGTCTCCTGAGACTTTTGGAATTTTTTCTCCAACAAATTTAGAATTATTTAAAATCGTCATACAAGCATCTATCGCAGACTTGCTTCCAGACTTAACTTGTAAAAGTTGAGGATGATCCAGTGGAGGCCTTTCATTAACTATATCTTTATAGCATCTATAAAATAAAGCTTCTTGTGACAAAGGGTTACTTAATGCCAAGACTGGCATTATTAGAGGTATTATTAAAAAAAGTTTCCTTAAATCAATAATTCTTCTCATTGGCCCCCTAGTTTAGTCCGTTTGTATTATTTTATCGGATAGAAAGCTTGAATAATTGAGGAGGTCTGTTATTTAAAGCAGTTAAGAAAAAAAAAATAATATGACCAAGTTTTGAAGCTTTTTGCTGCCCAAAAAACAAGGCATTTAAGCATATAATTTTAAAATTAGAAGGTAACAAAGGGGTCTATGTTCCTTCCGAGACAATGATAAATGAACATTGACCAGATGTCGTAAATTCAAAAAGCCCATCCTCTAAAACTATTGCTGATTCATATGGGTTAAGATGAAAACTCATCTTAAGACTCCCCTCTAAAACAATAATTGATTCTTTAGCTTTAAGCCTAATTTCAAATGTTTTTTCTTTACTTGTACTAAAAAGCTGAACATTAAAATCTGAGTGTTTAGCAATTTCTAAATAATTGGCTTCATGAAAAATATTTTTTTTAGTTTGTTTATGAATTAAGCCTTGATTAAATTCTTGATTAAAATTCAAAACCTCTTTGGCCTGATCAATATGAAGTTTACGTTTTTCTCCTGTTTCTGACTGACGATTCCAATCCCATACCCGATAAGTAATATCTGAACTTTGCTGAATTTCACATAATGTCACTCCCCCACCAATAGCATGAATGCTCCCAGGAGGAAGATAAAAGAAATCTCCTTTTTTAACAGGTATAAAATTAAGAAAATTCTCTATGGATAAGTTATGTGTTAAAGCATTAAAAAACTCTTTGCGAGTAACATGAGGTTTAAAACCTAAATAAATTCCCGCATCTTTTTTCGCATTCAAAATCATCCAGCACTCAGTTTTACCTTTAGAATTTTCAATTTTTTTTGCATAGTCATCATCCGGATGAACTTGGATGGAAAGATTTTGTCCTGTATCGATAAACTTCACAAGATAACTCAATTCACAAATTTCACTTAAAGGGTAATCCTCAACTAAAGAAGACCCTGCAGGGTGAGTCGAAACTTCCCAGCTTTCCCCAATAAGTTTATTTGTCAAAACCTCTTTTAAGGAAGCAAGCTTATGTGTTCCCCATGGTTTTTCTACCATAAACGGTTTTAGTTTAACAATTTTTCCCATTTAGTTACACTAGCAAAAAATCAAGATTCCCGAAAGATTTATTGCATAAAAACTAAATAAATAATACACTAGTACGACATATCAGATTGAGGAGTAGGTCTTGGAAAAAATATTAATTCTTGATGGTGCTATGGGCACTATGATTCAAACATATAATCTTCAAGAAGAAGATTACCGTGGAGAAAGATTTAAAAATTATTCCATGCCAGTCAAAGGTAATAATGACCTGCTTAGTTTAACAAAACCTGAAGTTATTGAAGAGATTCATCGCAAGTTCCTCGATGCAGGAGCAGACATAGTAGAAACAAACACTTTTTCAGCAACAACTGTCGCCATGGGCGATTACAAGATGGAAAACCTTGTTGATGAAATGAATTATGAAAGTGCTCAAATCGCGCGAAAAATTTGTGATGAATATACCCAAAAAGATCCTTCCAAACCTCGTTATGTTGCAGGCTCTATTGGCCCAACGAACAAAACGGCTTCACTCTCTCCTGATGTCAATGACCCCGGATATAGGGCCATTACTTTTGATCAGCTTGTTGCTTCCTATAAAAGGCAAGTTGAATTTCTCGATAAAGGTGGTGTGGACTTCCTTTTAGTCGAAACTATTTTTGATACTCTCAATGCCAAAGCTGCACTCTTTGCTATTGAAAGTTTTTATGAAGAACAAAATAAAAAACCTCTTCCCATTATGGTTTCTGGGACCATCACAGATGCCTCTGGCAGAACTCTATCCGGTCAAACAATTGAAGCCTTTTTATATTCAGTTTCCCATATGCCTCTTATGAGTATTGGTATCAACTGCGCTCTAGGTGCTGATCTTATGCGTCCCTACATCAAGTCTCTTGCCAAAGAAGCTCCGTATAAAATTTGCGTTTATCCCAATGCTGGTCTTCCCAATGAGTTTGGTGAGTACGATCAAAGCCCTAAGGCCATGGCCGATATTGTGGAAGAATATTTAAAAGAAGGACTTATTAACATCATTGGAGGGTGCTGTGGGACAAGTTATGAGCATATTAGAGAAATTTCTCAACGAGCAAAAAACTATTCCCCAAGAAAAGTTCCTGCCTATGAACATACCCCTAAACTTTCAGGTTTAGAGCCTTTAAAGATTACTGCTGAAACAAATTTTGTTAATATTGGAGAACGAACTAATATCGCAGGATCTACTCGTTTTAAAAAAATGATTGCTCAAGAACGATTTGAAGAAGCACTTGATGTTGCCAAAGAACAAGTCGAGAATGGGGCTCAAATCCTTGATGTCAACATGGATGACGGCATGATTGATGGCAAAAAAGCCATGGTAAACTTTTTGAACCTTATTGCTGCTGAGCCTGATATTGCCAGGATTCCTATTATGATTGATTCATCAAAATGGGAAATTATTGAGGCTGGCCTTAAATGTGTACAGGGTAAGGCCATTGTTAATTCTATTTCTCTCAAAGAGGGAGAAGAAGTTTTTTTAAATCAAGCTAAGTTGATAAAAAAATATGGTGCAGCTGTTGTTGTCATGGCCTTTGACGAAGTTGGTCAAGCCGATAACTTTCAACGAAAAATTGAAATATGTAAACGAGCTTATGAACTTTTAACTCAAAAAATAAATTTTCCACCTGAAGATATTATTTTTGATCCCAATATCCTAGCAATCGCAACAGGAATAGATGAGCACAATAATTATGCCGTCGACTTCATTCAAGCGACGAAATGGATAAAAGAAAATCTCCCCTATGCCAAGATAAGTGGAGGAGTTAGCAATCTTTCTTTTTCTTTTCGAGGCAATAATCCTGTCAGAGAGGCAATGCACTCTGTTTTTCTCTTCCATGCCATTAAAGCGGGAATGGATATGGGAATTGTAAATCCAGGAATGTTAGAAGTTTATGATGAAATTCCGGCTGACTTAAGAGCTCATTGTGAAGATGTCGTTCTCAATAAATCTCCAGAAGCAACTGAAAAACTTTTAGACTTTGCTCAAAACTTTAAAGGTGAAAAAAAACAAAAAACAAAAGACCTCTCATGGAGAGAACTTCCTGTTAATGAACGACTTTCACATGCTCTAGTCAAAGGAATTACTGAATATATTGATGAAGATGTTGAAGAAGCTCGCCATCATTTTAATAAACCCCTTGAACTTATCGAAGGGCCTCTGATGACTGGTATGAATACAGTGGGTGAGCTTTTTGGCTCTGGAAAAATGTTTCTTCCCCAAGTCGTAAAGTCTGCACGAGTCATGAAAAAGGCGGTTGCCTATTTAAATCCCTTTATTGAAGCTGAAAAAACAGACAAGAAAAAAAGCAATGGAAAAATTCTTATGGCCACCGTCAAAGGAGATGTTCATGACATTGGAAAAAATATTGTCTCTGTCGTTTTAGGTTGTAATAATTTTGAAATTATTGATATGGGGGTGATGGTCCCCGCTGAGAAAATTTTAGACACGGCCAAACAAGAAAATGTTGATATTATAGGTCTATCAGGACTTATCACACCGAGCTTAGATGAAATGGTTGATGTCGCCAGTGAAATGCAAAGGCAAAAGCTCACTATTCCACTTATGGTAGGTGGAGCGACAACCAGTAGAGTTCATACCGCCGTAAAAATTGACCCCAAGTACCATGGGACAATCGTTCATGTTCCTGATGCATCTAAAAGTGTTCCTGTTGCTCAAATGCTTCTTCACAGTGAAGATGAAATTAAACAAAAAACAAAAGAACAATACCTTCAAATGCGTAAAAATCATTCCAACAAATCAAGCTATAAAACCGTTAACTTAAATGAAGCTCGTAAAAATAAAGTTCAAATCGATTGGAAAAATACCAACATTACAACTCCAAGTTTTCTGGGGGTAAGAGAATTTACAGATATTCCTTTGGAAAAGCTAACCCCCTATATTGACTGGACACCATTTTTTTCAGCATGGCGCCTAAATGCTGCCTACCCTAAAATACTAGAACATGAAAAATATGCAGAAGAAGCTAAAAAACTTTTAGCCGATGCTCATCATTATCTTGATCTTCTTTGCCACTCAGGCCTGCAAATGAATAAGGCCAAAATTGGTTTTTTTATTGCCAAGTCTCACCATGAAGATATCTATCTCTATGAGGATGAATCCTGTCAAGAAGTTAAAACAACTCTTTGCATGCTTCGCTCACAACGAAAAATGCAAGAAAGTTCTTCATCTAATAAATGTTTGTCAGACTTTATTTCTCCATTAGAAAATCAGCATCAAATTGATTATCTTGGAGCTTTTACAGTAACGACAGGGCTTGGGCTTGAAAAAATCCTAGAAGATTATCAAGACGATGACTATGCCCAAATCATGATAAAAACTCTTACGGACCGTCTGGCCGAAGCCTTTGCTGAATATATGCATGAATGGGTTAGAAAAGAATTGTGGGGATATGCCTCAAATGAAAACTTTTCAAACCACGACCTTATTCGTGAAAAATATACCGGAATTCGTCCTGCTCCAGGCTATGCTGCTTGTCCAGATCACTCTGAAAAGATCAAGTTGTTTCAATTATTGAATAACCAATCCATTGGAGTTTCTTTAACAGAATCATGTGCAATGATGCCGGCTTCTTCGGTAAGTGGTTGGTATTTCTCTCACCCTGAAGCCAAATATTTTAATGTTGGAAAGATAGAAAAAGATCAAGTCGAAAATTATGCAAAAAGAAAAAATATCAGTTTTTCAGCTGCTGAAAAATGGCTAAGATCTCTTTTAAACTATGATAATTAAACTCAAAAGAAGGTAATATAAAATGGCAAAGGTTATTGATCATATAAAACAAGCAAAAGGAAAAACTCTTTTTTCTTTTGAAATTCTCCCTCCGATGAAAGGAGATGGTATTCAAAAACTCTTTAATCAAATAGAGCCGTTAATGGAGTTTGACCCTAAGTTTATTGATGTCACTTACCATCGAGAAGAGTATATGTATAAAAAAAGAGAGGGAGGCTTACTAGAGAAAGTTTCACTTAGAAAAAGACCTGGCACTGTTGGTATTTGTGCGGCACTGATGAATCGTTTTCATATCGATACTGTTCCTCATATTATCTGTGGAGGCTTTACAAAACAAGAGACTGAAAGTGCCTTAATTGATTTGCAATTTCTAGGTATTGATAATGTTTTGGCCTTAAGAGGTGATGCCATCAAATCTGAAGCCCACTTTGTACCCACAACTGGTGGGCACGAATTTGCAAGTGATCTCATTCAACAAATTCAGTCCATGAACTCAGGAGTCTATCTGGATCATGAAGTTAAAAACGCCTTTCCTACTGACTTCTGTATTGGAGTTGCGGGTTACCCTGAAAAACATTTTGAAGCTCCAAATTTTGAAACTGATCTCAAACATCTTAAAAATAAAGTTGAGCTTGGTGCTGAATATATAGTGACCCAAATGTTTTTTGATAATAATAAGTATTTTGAATTTGTTGATCAATGTAGAAGCCAAGGGATCAATGTTCCTATTATTCCAGGACTAAAACCTCTTTCAACTCTCAAACAACTCACAATTTTACCCAGTATTTTTCACATTGACCTTCCCAGTGATTTAGTTCAGTCCGCTGAGAAATGCCAAAACAATGATCAAGTAAGACAAGTCGGGATTGAATGGGCCATACAGCAAGCAAAAGAGCTTAAACAACATGGAGCACCTTGTCTTCACTTTTACTCTATGGGAAAATCTGATAATATTGTTAAGATTGCAAAAGAGATTTACTAAATGTTACCTTTTCACCACTCTCTTATTATTATTCCAACTTATAATGAAATAGATAATATTCAAAATATGCTTCAAACTCTTTTTAAACTGTATCCTGAAGTTCATATTCTGATTATTGATGATGGTTCACCAGATGGAACAGCAGAAGTCGTTAAAAAACTTCAATCCGATCATAAAAATCTTAATTTAATTGAACGTCAAGGTAAACTAGGACTGGGGACAGCTTATATAACCGGCTTTAAATGGGCCTTAGAAAGAGAGTTTCAATTTGTCTTTGAAATGGATTGTGATTTTTCTCATGACCCCAAAGATATTTCCCGCTTATTAGAAGCTGCTCAAACCAATGATCTTGTTATTGGATCAAGATATATCGAAGGTATTAGAATTATAAACTGGCCATTTAAAAGACTCTTACTCTCCTATTGTGCTAGTATTTATACCCGAGTCATTACGGGATTAAAGATTTTAGATGTCACAGGTGGGTTTAAATGTTTTAATCGAAAGGCTTTATCTAGTCTTGAGCTTGATAAAATCTTTTCAAATGGCTATTCCTTTCAAATAGAACTAAACTATAAAGTTTGGAATCAAGGCTTAAAAATTAAAGAAGTTCCTATCATCTTTACTGAAAGAAGAGATGGACAGTCCAAGATGGGTGGTGGAATTGTTAAAGAAGCAATTTTTGCCGTAATAATACTTAGAATTAGAAAGATTTTTGGTATACTCTAGCTATGCTAGAAACTTTAAATGCAATTGATACCTCAATTTTTTTATTTTTAAACCAACTTCATTCGCCTTTGCTTGACCCTATTATGCTTGCTCTGTCCTACAATACTTGGCTAATGAGCATTATTATTCTCAGTATTTTCTCTTTTGGCTTCATCCACTATAAAAAACATTTTTTTACAGTTTTCTTTTTTGCTATCGTGGCCTTTGGCCTTAGTGATTCTATATCAAGTCGTATATTTAAGCCTGGATTTGAGCGTCTCAGACCATGTCATAATCCTGCGTTAGAAGACAAAGTTTATTTAGCTGGTCAAAACTGTGGAGGGGGAAAGTATGGCTTTTTCTCCTCACATGCCTCGAACTCATTTGCTTTAGTCATGTTTTTTTGGTTATTTTTTAGAAAGTTTAGAAAATATTTTAGTGTTCTTTTTATTTATGCAGCACTTGTTTCTTATTCACGAATATATCTTGCCCGCCATTATCCTGGAGATATTATAGCTGGGGCGCTATTTGGAATTTTATGTGCTTTATTTAGCTTTTACTGCTATCAAAAACTAATAGCAAAGCGAACTAAGAATTTATCTTCTCCAAGTTAACATAAATATAATGACCTTTGACTTGAACACCATTGAGTTTCAATCTTCTAACCATATTCATTAGAGTCCCTCTAATTGAAAAGATCCCCAACTTGGCCCGTTGGAGATGAATTTCTATTTTAGTATTCTCTTTATTTGATTTAACT
>PAKC01000102.1 GCA_002706205.1 Halobacteriovoraceae bacterium | reverse complement strand
TTGATCTAAAGTAATTTTGTTCGTAAGTCTAAAATGCAATAAGCTCCGGCCAGAAGTTATCTCTGGCCGGATTTTTTGTTTTCAAAGAGATCTAGGAATTAAAACTTCTTTACTCAGTTAAATTTCTCTTTGATCTGTGCTTCTGACTTGATAAAATCCCCTAATATTCGTAATTTATTTATCAAAAAGTTTCAAAAAGGAATGCAGTATGTCGCAAAAATTAAATTCATTTAACAGTCAAACGACGCTAGAGGTAGAAGGAACAGAATATGAAATTTTTTCTTTAAAACAAGCGGAAAAAAATGGCTTATCTAATCTAAGTAAGCTTCCTAAGTCGTTAAAAGTTTTGGCCGAAAACCTTTTACGAAAAGAAGATGGTTCAACTGTAAGCAAATCTGATATTGAAGCGATGAATAAATGGGTAGATAAAAAGAAATCTAATAACGAGATTAATTTTTATCCGGCCAGAGTCATGATGCAAGATTTTACCGGTGTTCCAGCAGTTGTTGATTTAGCAGCAATGAGAGATGCCATTAAAAATCTTGGAGGTGATCCACAAAAAATAAATCCACAAGTTCCAGTAGATTTAGTTATTGATCACTCTGTTATGGTCGATAGTTATGGAAATGCCTCTTCTTTTCAAGAAAATGTGGTTTTAGAGTTTGAGCGTAATAAAGAAAGGTATGAGTTTTTAAAGTGGGGACAAAATGCTTTTCAAAACTTTAGAGTTGTTCCTCCAGGAACAGGAATTATCCATCAAGTTAATTTAGAATATACAGCACAAGTTGTATGGACTAATGATGAAGAAGGGAAAAAAACAGCTTATTGTGATAGTTTAGTTGGGACAGACTCCCATACAACGATGATTAACGGTCTTTCCGTTTTAGGTTGGGGTGTTGGAGGAATTGAAGCTGAGGCTGCTATGTTAGGGCAGGCAGTAACGATGCTTATTCCTGAGGTTGTTGGGTTTAAACTTACAGGAAAATTAACAGAAGGTGTGACTGCAACAGATTTAGTTTTAAGAGTGGTAGAAATGCTCCGTCAAAAAGGTGTCGTTGGAAAATTTGTTGAATTTTATGGAGATGGCCTTGAGCATTTGAGTCTTGCTGATAGAGCAACTATTGCGAATATGGCCCCTGAATATGGGGCAACAATGGGATTTTTTCCTATTGATGAGGAAACGATTCGTTATCTAAGGTTTACCAATAGAGATGAAGAACGAGTTAAATTAGTAGAAGCTTATGCTAAGGAGCAAGGTCTTTGGCGAAATAAAGGTGACGCACCTGAGTATACTGATACTTTAGAGTTAGATATGGCCGATGTAAAAGCAGCTATATCAGGACCTAAAAGACCACAAGATAGAATAGAATTAACGAATGCGAGTTCAGCTTTTAATAAAGCCTTAACAGAAACCTTTAAAGTCAACGAGGAAAACCTAAATAATGAAATAGAAGTTGAAGGACAAGATTTTTCTATAAAGCAAGGGGATGTTGTGATAGCTGCTATTACGAGTTGTACTAATACTTCTAATCCTTATGTTATGATTGGAGCTGGACTTGTGGCAAGAAAAGCTAGAGCTAAAGGCTTGAAGGTTAAGCCATGGGTAAAGACATCCCTCGCTCCTGGGTCGCAAGTTGTTACTGATTATTTAGCGGCATGTGACTTACAAAAAGACTTAGATGCCCTCGGATTCAATCTTGTGGGGTACGGTTGTACGACATGTATTGGGAACTCTGGACCGCTTAAACCAGAATTCTCTAAGGCAATAGCTCAAGGAGACTTAGTGGCAACTTCTGTTTTATCAGGTAATAGAAACTTTGAAGGAAGAATCTCTCCTGATGTGAAAGCAAACTACCTGGCATCTCCTCCTTTAGTTGTAGCCTATGCGATTGCAGGAAATATGAAAATCGATATCGTTAATGATGCTCTTGGGAAAGACAAAGACGGTAATGATGTTTATTTGAAAGATATTTGGCCTTCGACAATTGAAATAGAAGCAGAAGTTCAAAAATCTCTTACTCCAGAAATGTTTAAAAAACGTTATTCTAATGTTTTTGAGGGAACAAAAGAATGGCAAGAGATTCAAACTTCTACTGGTGAAACTTATAACTGGAATGATGATTCGACATATATTCAGAACCCTCCATACTTTGAAGGTATGCAAGTTAATACCGATCAAATAAATGATATTAATTCCGCGAAAATTTTAGCTATTCTTGCAGATTCAACGACGACGGACCATATTTCTCCTGCAGGAAATATTAAACCTGATTCGCCTGCTGGAAAATACCTCCAAGACCATGGGGTAGGGATTAAAGATTTTAATTCTTATGGATCTCGACGAGGAAATGACCGAGTAATGACCAGAGGAACTTTTGCAAATATTAGAATAAAAAATGAAATGCTAGATGGAGTTGAAGGGGGCTATACAAAATATGATGGTAAGCAAATGCCAATCTTTGATGCGGCCATGGAGCACAAAAAAGATGGTGTGGATTTAGTTGTTATAGCAGGTAAAGAGTATGGAACTGGTTCATCTCGGGATTGGGCAGCTAAGGGAACTCGCTTACAGGGCGTAAGAGCTGTTATTGTAGAAAGTTTTGAAAGAATTCACCGTTCAAATTTAATAGGTATGGGTGTATTACCTTTAGAATTTATGGATGGAGAGAATCGTAAAACATTAAAACTTAATGGAGATGAAAAGATTTCTATTAAGAAAATAAATGATTTAACTCCAGGGGGAACACTTCCTTGTGAGATTGAGTATGCAAATGGTGAGAAGAAAACAATTACATTGAAATCACGTATTGATACTCAAAACGAGTTGAACTATTTTAACAATGGTGGAATTCTTCATTTTGTTTTAAGAAATTTAAATAAATAAATATATATAAAGTCCTAAGCTCGAACTAAGGTTTGGCTTAGGACATGTATTATATTTTAAATTGACTTAGTCGATACCGGCTTTCAAAAAAATCTTTTACTTCATCTTCTTGAGAATTAAAAAAATGAAAAAAGTCTGGAACAAAAGGTGAACAAAGGGCCAATAGACTTAGGATAAGACCCATGCCAAGTATTGTCGTTTCTATACCTATCTCGGCCATAAGAATCCCAATAATCGCAATTGAAATAGGGTTAATTCCCTGGCACATAAAACTAAGGATTGCTGAAACTCTTGAACGATAATGATTTGGTGTGGCGATCATTATTTGTGTCGAGGCTGGTACATTGCAAAGCATTCCAAAGACAGCAATCATAAACATAGAGGCCATAATGAAATAGACATTATCTCCAAGTGGAAGAAGAGCACACGAGAGGCCTAATCCAAAAATAGACCAGTAGATAAGGTTTGCTCTTGAGAATTGTTTTAAGGACTTTGCTACTAAGTAGCTACCAACGACAGCACCAACTCCTGCTGACATTTCGGCCCAACCAAGGCACCAAGCAGGTAGGTTTTTAGCTTCCTTAATAAGCGCCGGAAGAGCAATAGATAATGGGGCGACAACAAAATTCATAAGCATCGCTAATAAAGCCCAACTAAAAAGAATTTTAACTCTATAGACAACTTGAAAACCTTCTTTGAGATCAAGTGACCATTGTTTAATTGAAGAGTTTTGTGTTTGGTTTTTTTGCGGTAATGTTGAGCTTTTAATTCTGAGAATAACTATTGTTGCTAGAAAAAAAGAAAGAGAGTCTAAAATATAAGTTTCTTTGACACCTAAAAAAGCAACTAAACTACCTCCAACAACACCTCCAATCACATTTCCAGAGGCGGTTATTCCTTGGCTAAGTTGAATACTTGGTTCTATCATCTGTGGTTTAACCAGTTGGGGGATAATACTCGTCGATGCGGAATAATAAAGTGCGGTTCCAACAGAAAGAAGGGAAAAAAGGAAAATAAGTATAGGTAAGTGATAATGATTTAATATAATAAGTAGTGCTAATACTGCAGTGACAATACCTCTTAAAGCCTCGCTGATTGCTAATATTTTTTTTCTTGAAAACTTATCTCCTAGAGGGCCTACCAATGGCATAAGAAAAATTCTAAAAAACATTGCAGGGGCCATTACTGCAGCGATTGCTTCTGTGCCATTTTTTTGTTCTAAAATCCACCATGTAAAAGCGATATGTCCGCAGACATCACCAATGATCGAGATGAATTGGCCAAACATATATTTCCAAAAATCAAGGCCATAGAGGGATATTTTATTACGTAATTGTTCCATAGAATCTTATAATTCTTTTTTTATTTTCTTTAAGAGATTTTGTAAATATTTCAAAGAAAAAAACTTTCATCTGTTTGTATTGTCAATAAGTTGAGTTTTTCTTATTGTCTTTAATTATGAATTGGCCAAAAATTTGGAGTGAAATTAAAACCATTGAGGGATGGTTAAACTACCCTGTTGCAAGAAAACTTTATAAAACAGCGAACAAAGTACCAAATGAGTTGCCTATCGTTGAAATAGGTTCTTGGAAGGGAAGGTCAACTGTATTATTGGCAAAATCTTCTTTTTCAAAAATTTATGCAATTGATCCTCATCAAGGTTCCAGTGAACATCAGATCCTGATAAAAAGACCTGTCGATACTTATGAAGAGTTTTGTCAAAATATGATAAAGCATGGAGTGAGAGATCAGGTTATTGATATTAGGAAAAAATCTATAGAAGCTATTAATGACGTTCCCTCAAAAATTGGTATGCTTTGGATTGATGGCTCTCATGATCATAAGGATGTTTTAGATGATTATCAAACTTGGTTTCCAAAACTTGCTGTTGGAGGAGTAGTTTTATTTCACGATTCTAAATGGCCAGGGGTAAAAAAAGTTTTATGGGAAAATTTATATCTTTCACAGGAAGTCTCTTTTGTGAGAAGAGTTGAAGATACAACTTATGCCAGGAAAGTTCACAAGAATAACTTTATTTCGCTAACGGCTAATTTGCTTACTCTTTTTTTCTATAAAAATAAGCAAAAATACAAACGTTTAAAAAGAAAAATGAGAAAAAAGTGGAACCTCATAAAATTGAATTTTTAGATCTCTTTAGCTTTTTTAAAAGCAAACTTTGCACTAAATGGCCCTATGAGTTCATAAATAATAGTGCTGCCTAAAATTATATTAAGCAGTAGGTCTTTAATGTCATTAAAATGTGGGTTATTTATTGCTTGAAATAAGAGACCTATGGCCACACCAGCTTGGGGGAGTAAAGCAAAACCTAAGTAGTATTTCGTTTTTATGTTGTCGGGAGGGGAAAGGGTCAAACCTACAAATGCACCAATGTATTTTCCTAAGGCCCTAAAAAATGCATAGGTAAGAATAAAGATAATAGCATCTGAAAAATGTGTCGGTGAAAAGTGTGAACCGGCAAAAACAAAGAATGTGATGAAAATGAATTCTTCAATATGTTGGATCGGTAAAATCAGCGAAGCTCTTTTGTGTTCCTTAATATTTGTGTTATTGGCCACCAGGCCTAAAATAATTAAGGCCAGTAATGCTGAGAAGTGAAAACTTTTGGCAAGGCTGACAATAATAAGAACAAGTCCGACTAAAAGTGGAAAAAGAAAATCATTTGAAATAGAGAGCTTCGAAAACTTACTTAGTAAAAAACCACCACAGACACCAATTGTAATTGACAAAAATAATTCTTTAAATAATGTGATGAAGCCATTATCAATGCCATTAGGAAAAAATACCGAAGAAATCGCTATAAAAATAATAATTCCAAAAGCATCATCTAAGGCAACGACTCCTAAAGTTGTATCTGTTAGTTCTCCTTTGGCCTTATATTGCTCAATTATCGCGAATGTTGTTGCTGGGGCGGTCGTTGCACAAATCGAGGCGAGGATAAGTGCAATATTTGTTGAGAGTTCAAAATGATAACAGAGGATATAAATTGATGTAAAGACTAGAAAAACGGGTGTTAATGATTCAAACAACGTTCCTGTAAAAATTGTTTTAGATTTCTTTTTTAAAGTCTTAAGGTTGATTTCACCTCCAATAATATAGGCAATAAAGCCTAAACAAATATTAGAAAATGGCTCCGCCCATAAATGGAGCTTTAAATCAACAATATGTCCTAGTAAGGGTTCTGAAAAAAGTATTCCGGCTAAAAGATAAGCACTTACTCTTGGAAAAGAAAGTCTTTCTGCAATTAGGCCAAAAAAATAGCCACTCGTTAGAATTATCCCCATTGTTAAAATAATATCCATGCTCAAACTATACAAAAAACTTTTGAAATTGTGTAGAGCGATATATTTATTCTTTTTTAAGATTAACTTAAAATATTTCTTATGAAAGAATAGATATAGGTTTTTATAATTGGGAATATTATATGAAAAAAAACATTATTATAACTATGGCGGGTATGGGAAGTTAAACAAGTAAAATAAAGGATATTTTTTATGCAAGAAACACATGTACAATCTGCACCTCATAATATTGAAATAGAAAATGCACGTTTTATGAGCGGAGTTTATAAATGGATGGCCATTGGTTTACTTCTGACAGCAGGAGTTTCTTTTTATATTTCGACAAGTAAAGAAATCGCAGGCATGATTTTTGGTAACAAAATTCTTTTTTGGGGGCTTATTATCGCTCAATTAGGTGCGGTGTTTTTTTTATCAGCAAGAATAAAAAAAATTTCAGCTTTGACGGCAACTTTGACTTATTTAGCTTATTCGGCTTTAACAGGCTTAACTTTTTCTTTTATTTTTCTTGTCTATACTCAGGAGAGTATTTTTAGTGCTTTTTTATTAACTTCTATTTCATTTATAGGGTTAAGTACTTTTGGGTATATCACCAAAAAAGATTTAGGCCCGATTGGTACATTTTGTCATATGGGACTTTGGGGGCTTATTGGCTTTGCCCTTATTTCTTTATTTTTTCCTAACTTAATGTCCGGGACGGCCAGTAAAGTTTATAGTTTAGCTGGTATTGTTATTTTTTCGGGTTTGACAGCTTATGATACTCAAAAAATTAAGAATGGAAATATTATTGGTAATGAAGGGAGCGAAGAAGATCATAAAGAGACAATTTTGGGAGCGCTAACTTTGTATTTGGACTTTATTAATTTATTTCTTATGATTTTACGTTTAATGGGAAGAAGGCGGTAAGCTCAAAAAAAATAGGGAAGCTCTTCCCAGTTTGTTGTATAGCAAGGTGATTTGAAATTTTGTTTCATGGACCAAGTTTTATTGTTCAGTCCACAAGCACCAAATTGAATTGAGTTTTTTCCCTTTAAGTGATTGATCTTATCAATCGTTTGCATGAGTCTATCTTGTTTAAGTAAATTCGTATTATCGAAAAAATTTAATTGAAGCTCATTCGATGAGTGTAGTCCGGAAAGTCTTACACCTGCTTTTTTATATCTTTTTTGAGGTAAATAGATTTTTTCCAATGATTGAAGCGCTGCTTGAATAAGTAGCCTCGTATCATGGGTTGCATTAATGAGTTTCTTTTTTTCGTAAAGAGTTAAAAAATCAGTTTTTAAGTAGATAGAGACCTCTGTGCAAAGAGAGCTTTGGGTGCGCAATCTTGCAGCTGCTGTGCTAATAAAGTTGGCGAGGGCTTCCTGGAGATCTTTTTTATGGTAAGTTTTTTGACCAAAACTCCTAGAGTGACTTATTTCTTTTTTTTCTTGATAAGGGTCTAAAAGCTCGATGCAACTTATTCCCATAAGTTCATGTTTAAGTTTCAACCCGACCTTAGTGAATTCTCTTTGAATCAGTTTTTCATTCGCATAGGTTTTGAAGTCATAAGCTGTGTTAATTTTTAGAGAAGAAAGTCTTTGGCCCAAAGACTTTCCAACTCCCCATACATCTATAATATTGGTTTGTTTTAGGGCCACATTGATATCCTCGTTTTGAAGCAATGAAAAAACGCCTTGGTTATGATTTTCATTTTTTGCAATATGATTAGCTCGTTTGGCCAAAACTTTGGTTGGGGCAATGCCAATACTAACTGGAATTCCTACTTTTTGGTAAATTATTTTTTTGAGTTTGTAAGCAAAGGAGAGGGGATCGTGAAGACCAGTGAGTTCAACAAAGGCTTCATCAATTGAATAGACCTGAACTGATGGACATTCTTTTTTAAGAATGCTCATAATCCTTTGGGAAAGATCTGTGTAAAGGGAGAAATTAGACGAAAAGACTTCAATCTTATTTTGTTTATAAAGCTCATGTATTTGGAAAAAAGGAACACCCATAGGAATACCCATATTTTTTGCTTCTTGCGTGCGTGCGATAACACAACCATCATTATTAGAGAGAACAACGATAGGCTTTGTTTTTAAGTCAGCGCGAAATACTCTTTCACAAGAACAATAAAAAGAATTACAATCAATGAGGGCAAAGATTTTTTTCATTTAAAAGTCTCTGCTTAGGCCTATGACGACTCCAAATATTTCGAGTTCATCTTCTCTTTGAACTTCTAATGCTTTAAATTTAGGATTAAAAGAGCGCAGATAAGTTTTTTTATGTTTAATAAAGAACTCTTTACATAGGGGGGAGCCGTTATAAAAAGCGGTTATTATAGATTTATGTTGAGGTTTTAAAGATCGATCAATAATGAGAATATCGTTGGGTTTTATTTCTGGCAGCATGGAACTGCCCCTGGCCCTTGCAAAAAAAATGCTTTCACGGTTTTTCATAAACTTTTCATCTAATGATAGAAAAGGCTCTATGAAGTCTTCAGTGATCCCAAAAAGTCCGCAGTAAAAAATATTGTTTTTTAAAAACATGATTAAATAATACGCATCCGTATATTTTCCGTAAATACGCAGAGCTCTATGATTTTTTTTGAGATGAGGCTATACCTCTTCATCTCCAATAACATCAAGCTCTCTTTGGGTACATGGGCCAAGGTGGTCTGAGCTTATTTCATTACCGTGAGCATCCTTGTGTCCATGCAACCAACCTTGTTTGCTTATACAAATTGAATGTAGGGCCGATGGATTACCTGGAGGGATATGGCAAATGATGATTTTTTGTGAATTAATATTTCCTTTTTTATCTTTGCAGTAATATTCTGAGAGCTCATCATAAGAGTGCTGTACAGGTTTGTTGATGTTTTCATATTGATCATCTATCGGGTCCTCTATAGGCTCTTCTATGCTTTCGACCGTATCTTCTTCGATAATAGTAGATTTTTCACTTGGGAGTTGAATTGGTGTTTCAATGCAGGAAACAAATTCATTCGAATTTTTTGAAAATAAAGCCTGACAACCTGTCGTCTCTTGGCAGTCTTGAGCAGTATCAATTTCTATACATAAAGAAGCAAACTCAACAACATCATCTGAAGTACTAATTTGGCGGTCAAGTTTATTAAAGTGAGTTGTATCATTCTCACAGCTCATAAATAAAAAAGGTAAAGAAATCAAAATGAGAAAAGTGTTTTTAAAGATAAGGTTTTTCAACTTTAAGTCCTTTGCTTTTGGTATTTTTGCTCTAAGTTTAAGTATATAAGAAAATTAAAAAATGGGGGATAATTGAGTTTTATATTGTGAAATCAACCAATTAGCATTAGTCGTTTTTCTTTCTCTTAAAAAATAATGCCCAAAAATAGAGTCAAAATCAAAAATAAAGTGTTAGTATGTTTAGGCTTTGCTGTTTTAGTAGATAGAGATGATGGGGTGAAAGATGCGAGCTAAAAAAGAATTTGTAGTTTTAATGGCGATGATGACTTCCTTGATGGCCCTGGCCATTGATGCAATGCTGCCAGCTTTAACTCAAATAGGCGAAGATTTAAATGTCAAAGATATGACAAATATACAGTATATCATTACAGTTTTATTTTTGGGCTTTGGTATTGGACAAGTTTTTTTTGGTCCAGCATCAGACTCTGTCGGACGTAAAAAACCTATTTTGTGGGGAGGAGTTATTTTTCTCATAGGTTGTTTTATTTCTTTTGGAGCTCAGAATTTAGAGATTATGATTTTGGGACGTTTTTTACAAGGCTTTGGTGCTGCTTCTTTTAGAACAATTTCATTAGCATTGATTCGAGATAAGTACGAAGGTAGAGTTATGGCCGAAACGATGTCATTGGTTATGACTGTTTTTATTCTTGTTCCTGTTTTCGCTCCTGCTTTAGGCCAGTTGATTTTAGCCTTTTTTCATTGGCGAATGATATACTTAAGCTTTTTTATTTTATGTCTTGTTGTTTTAGTATGGTTTTATTTTAGACAAGAAGAAACGTTGAAAAATTCAGCTAGAAAAAAATTCTCAACTAAATATCTGATAAAATCAACCTTTGAAGTTTTAACCAATAGTACAAGCGCCTTTGCCATTTTAATTTCAAGTTTAGTTTTTGGAGGCTTCATTTCTTATTTGAGTACTTCGCAACAGATTTTTCAAAACCTTTATCATGTGGGGGAGAAATTTCCTCTTTATTTTGGAGCCTTGGCCATTATTATAGGTTTGTCATCTTTTACTAATTCCAAACTTGTGTTGAAGTTTGGAATGACAAGTTTAATTCAATACGCTTTAGTTGCTATGAGTTTTTCTTCATTTGTTTTTTATTTGTACTTAAGATTTTTTCATATTGATGTTCCTCCTTTATTTTTATTAATCTGTTTTTTTATTATATTCTTTGGTTCTGTAGGACTTTTATTTGGAAACTTAAATACACTTGCTCTGGCCCAGTTAGGTCATATAGCTGGAATTGCTTCCTCTGTCGTTGGATCCTTGCAAAGCTTGATTTCTGTGACGATAGGGATTTTTATCGCTAAAAGTTTTTCGACAAGTCTTATCCCAGTCATTATGGGGTTTAGTGTTTTAAGTCTCTCTTCATGTTTTCTCTTTATGTTTGGTGTAAAGAAAAAATTAATTTCTTATTCTTAAGTATAAGATTCAGGTAAAAAATACTCTAGTGGAGAGTTTTTCTATTCATGTCATAATAGGAGTATGAGGAAGATAATTTTAACTATTCTCATTTGTTTTTTTCATACAAGTCTTTACGCAGAGACGGTCTGGGAATATGTCGATAAAAAACTTGAAAAGAAAGAATTTGAACGATGGAGTTTATCGAGTTGGTTATATGATAAGCAAAAATTTGTTTTACAAGATCAATGGTTAGCAATGAATACTGATCGGGATGGCCTTTTTTGGGAGTTTTATGCAGACTATGCTAAATCGCAATTTGACATTGATACAGCTAATAATCTCAATGAGGAAAGTGAAGGGTATACTTCTGAGGCAGCAGTATATTTATCTTTATTAGGACTAAGTTACCGTTATGAAAAGTATAATGAATTATATGACTCTAAAGAATTAGCTCTCAATCTCAGACTGGTTGGAACCTCTCATCAATCAACACATTTAATACTGAGCTACGGAAAAAGAAATCTTTTTGATATTGATGATTCTGAAGACTTTATCCAAAGTTTTTATGGCGTAGATATAAGTCTTTATCTTGTTTCTTTTTTTGGGTTTGATGCGAGATATAGGGCCTATCAAAAAAATAAATCTGACAGTAGTTCCTATGAGATGGAGTCTCAACGAACTCAATGGGGAGCTTTTATTGATTTGGCTTTTTTAAGAGTTTTTGCCTATCAGTTTGAAGAAAACTTTGAGTATGATTATTTAGCCACAGGAAATTTTGAAAAAAGGCAGTCTAAAGGAACAGCTGCTGGAATAAGAGTTTATTTTTAATTATTCATTAGCGTCATCACGACATTTATTTTTTTGAACTAATTGAGCCGGGCCAATAGCTGCAATCGTAAGAATTTCAGGCATGCTCATTAAGATTTCTTTTGTATCGTTATCTTCAAGTTTTTTTCCTACACCAGTAGGAATAAGCTTGTCAAAAGGCTGAGTATCACCATTGATATTAGCCGTTTTTGATTCCAGCATATGTGCTTGCATAGAGTAGGGAAATATTGCATAAATAGGTATGAAACTCCTCTGAGAATTTCCTAGCATTGTAGACTCGCTTCCACTGTAGGGATGATTGGTGGTTAAATAGCTTTCTGGGCGTATATTGTCTAAAATAAGATAAGATTCTTTTTGATCAGGTTGATAAATGGCCAACACCATATGTCCTATAGTTCCATATCGCTTTTTTGTAGCCTCAGTTGCTTGGCCATAAACCAAAGCCATTCTTTCTTCGGGAATTCCAATTTCTTTTAATACCGTAAATTTTGCCAATGCGTAATCTTCACAATCTCCTGTTGTTCTTTTGGTGACTTCCTCTAAAGAGGCAAAATAATCTTCTTTTTGATAGTTTAGAGAGTCTGACTTAAAAGTAATTTGTTGATTGAATAAACGATTTACAAAGCGAGCTGTGTAATAAATATCACGAAGATCATGAGGATTAATTTTGCCTTTCATCGTCTCAATGAGTATTAAAACTTTTTGTTCAAGCGTGTTGGCTTGTCGTGCTCTTCGTTCATATTCTCCTATGAGTTGATCCATTTTAGCCTTACCAGTTAGAGACTCAGCTGTCATCGCGGAATGAGAATATAGACCTAAAATAAGTAGAAGAAAAAATATTTTTTTGATCAAAAAGTTTTTCATAAACAATCATCTTTGGAAATGAGCGGTGTTGGTCCTTCTTTGGCCAGAAACATAAGATCTGAAACAACTTTATCTAAGTTTGAATGTATATTATCAAAAGTGAATTCTTTTCTGTCTTGGGTTTCTATGCCTTGACTTGAGTTTGAGTTACCAACTTTAGTTTTGACTTTTATAGGGCGAAGTAAAACCGCTGTCTCAGGGTCTAATTCAAAGGCCCTATCTTTTGAGAAAAAGGCATAAGTCGCATCAAAATTGTCAAATTTAGCGAGTTGATCATTAAACGACATAGAACTTGCTATTCCACTAGATTGTAGGACATCTAGAAAACGAGGAGATTCTTTAAAGTTTTCATCATAAATCAAGAGAACCATATGAGCAGGATAATTATTTTTTCTTTTATCAATTAAATAACCAAAAGCCATTCTACTAGGATCCATACCTAATTGTTGATACATATGATAGTATAAGGTGACAAAATCTTCACAATCACCAAATCCGTTGTTTAGAGACTCATTGACGCTGGCCCAGTAGTCTTCTTGATGATAACTGATATTTTTAGGTGAGTTGTCATTTTGAAAAGTTACATGTTCATTTAAAAACTGATGGATTACGTTATTAACTCGGGGAGTATGAAGGTTATTATCTAGATTAATTTGAGCCTGTTTGTAAAAGGTAATAAGTGCATCTTTTTTTTGAATCGTACTCAAGTTATTAAAATTGGGTATGGAAGCTTTTATTTCTTCATAGGTATAATCATTTATTTTCTTTTTTGCCAGAGCAACATTTGCAAAGAGAATAAAAAATATTACACAAATATATTTAACTTTCATAAGATGATTCTATATTTTTTTGAGATGAATAAATACTAAACTTCCTTAAGTTTATATAATTAAAAGAATCTTAAAATTTATGATGAAAAACAATGCCAATTAAGCTTGGCAAAAAAGTGAAGTTATGTCAGTAAGTGTCTAAAAATAAAGGTTTTTATGTTGGAGTCTCGTTTTAGTCAAATTCGCCTTTTATTGGAAGAAGCTTTGCCAATGGTAAGTCAAGATGACCAGAAAGTTATCAAAAACTTTGATGATCGCTTACAAAGAAATTTTTATACAAAACTTCAAAAAATGTCTGCAGAAGAATTTTATCAATTTGATGGATTACGTAAGTCATATCTTTTAGAAGATAATGTTTGGATGAATCTCATTGATAAGATGTCTCGACTCATAAAGTTCCCTCGAAGAGACTTTTATCCTGAGGACCGCGTAGAGAGAAGGGCCTATGGTAAAAAGAAAAAACAGTATGAGTTGAATGCCTGTCATGAGCTTTTTCATGGATTGAAGCCCTTGAAGGTTTATGACTTTGGAGGTGGAGTAGGTAATCTTTCCCATTATTTAAATACTCATTTTGCCGTGTCTTCCTCAGTTATTGACGCGAATGAGAATTTAATTATAAAAGGCCGTAGTAAGTTAAAAACAAATAAAGGCATAAGCTTTATTCATACTGTTGTTGATGAGAAGTGTGATTTAAACTTAGATTCAAATTCCTTAGGAGTAGGACTCCATACTTGTGGAAACTTTGCTTTTGATATGCTTAAAGTATGTAGTCATAAAAAAATAAAGCATATTGTTAATTTTGGATGTTGTTATTCAAAAATTACCAATCATAAATATCATTTAAGTCAAAACTCACAAAAAAAACCTTTTTTAAATTATCGGGCATTGGCCAGTGCGACTTTAAGTTTTGGCACAGTTGAGCGCGATCAATATGATTTTCGTTTGAAAATATTAGATTATAAATATAGTTTTTATCATTGGCTTTATACTGAACATGGAATTTTAAAATTTTGCCCTATGAGTAATGCCAGGAGGTCTCTTTATAGCCTAGACTTTAAAGATTTTGTTTCAATAACACTCAAAAGGTTTTTTCCTCATTTGAAACCTCCTGCAGAGAAATCATTAATGAGCTTTTATAAGAGTCATCCAAATAGACAACTTATAAAATATTTTACAGCTTATTATGCTTGCTCACGTTATTTTGGTGAGTTGGTTGAAGCTTATCTTTTAGTCGATCGTGCACTTTATCTGCAACAAAAGGGTTATGAGAGTCATATCTTTGAAGTTTTTGATCCTCAAATCTCTCCTCGAAATAAAGCGATTGTTGCAACTTTAAATTTAGTTTAAATTGTGAATATAACTTTTTTTATCAATAAGGTATTGATTGTAGTCACGAGAAAAAGACTCTGGTACAGAGTTTTTAACAATATCCATTTTTAGGGTAACATCGGCCCATTTTTGAAGTTTATTCTTGTTTTCATCATTTAATTTCAGATCATTAAATAAGGGCTTTGTTTCAAAAATTCTATGAATGAGAGGTATAAAGGATGTGTCTACCAAACTAAACTCATCTCCTCTAAAAAAAGGGCCTTGGTATTTTTTAAGGATGGCCTGAAGATTTTGCTCTAGTTTCTCTTTAGAGCTTAAATAGTTCTCTTTATTTGTAGCACAGACACATTGAAATTGATTCATTATTGCTGTTGCCGCCAGTTCAATATAGGCCCTTTCTTGAGCCTTTTTAAAACTGTCTTTAGGATGAAGTGAAGGAGGGGTTGTTTCGTCAATATATTCATTAATAACAGCAGACTCAAAAAGAACATCATTATTAACTTTTAACACGGGGACTTTACCAAGAGGAGAAATTTCTAAAAACCATTTAGGCTTATTTGAGAGATCAATATACTCAACTTCGTAGGGAGCTTTTTTGTAATTTAAAGTAATAAGAGATCTTTGAACAAAAGGACATAAACCAAAGCTAATTATTTTATACATTAAACCTCCTAGATTATTTTCTTCTATTAAAACGTTTTCTCTCTCTTTAGACAAATGCGTAGCAATAATCAAATGTCAATCTAGGTAGAAACTGCCAAGAGGCTTTGTAGCAGTAATTTTTGAAAACTTCTTCCCGATAAATCTTTTATAAAGGAGATTTATCATGAAGACACTTGTATTACTCGTAATGATTACGTTTATGAGCACCCAAAATGCTCAAGCTCTCACGGATGAAAGTATTGTCCCTATTTTAAAGTATGATCCTCATTATCATCTAGACGAACACAACCATAAAATCAGTTCTGAATATTTAGTTGTTGTTCCTGAAGAAACACGTTTTTTTGAAGGAAGTCAGAAAATCAGGTTTGAAAGGGCCTTATCTATTTTGGAAGATGTGCTTAATAGTGAAGAATTTAAATATAGGGTATTGGCCTATATGAGGTCGTCAGATGGGAAAAGGGCCTATCAGAAAAACTATCTCTGGAATAATGAAGATCAAAGACTTTCCAATGAAGATGTTTATGCTTTAATTATGGAAGGTAATGAGTATATGCGTCCAAATACGTTCGGTGAGATGAATATAAATTCTTATGTTAAGGCTTGTCGGTGGTATGAAGAATGGAAGACTTGGTGTCGAGGAGTTATTGGTTCTACAAACCCACGCAGTAGTAAGTGGATTGCACAAAATTGGAAGTTTTATAAAACATATCTTACGAGCCAAATGGTCGCAAATATTGTGCATGAGTGGCTACATTTACTAGGCTTTCTTCACGGAGAAGTCAATATGCGTGAAGAAGTTCCTTATGTTGTAGGCTCAATTGCCGGTCAAGTTGCTGAAGAATACTTAGCCGCAAGAGGAATTGCCAATTAAAAAATTATGAGATGAGTTTTTTTATATCAGCTTCAATCGCTGAAGGTTTTGTTAAGGGGGCGTATCTTTTATAAGGCGTCCCTTTTTTGTCGATTAAAAATTTTGTAAAATTCCATTTTATTTTTTTACTACCTAAAATTCCGGGAAGTGCCTCTTTCAGATAAGTGTACAATGGTGCAGCATGCTCACCATTGACTTCAACTTTATCCATAATTGGAAAGTCTACTTGATAGCTTAGGCTGCAAAATTCTTGAATTTCTTTGTTGGTACCTGGCTCTTGAGCACCAAACTGATTGC
>PAKC01000089.1 GCA_002706205.1 Halobacteriovoraceae bacterium | reverse complement strand
GCAGGCAAGCGCCTCAAGGAAATCCCCCTTTAAAAGCACTCCAGAGGTTCGTTACTAAGTTTGAGTTTTCTCTATCATCAATTTAGTAAGACGGTTAATGATGATTATTTAATTTGGTAGATTAGCTTAAAAGTGAAATAATTTTTTTGAATTTTCGTAACAATTTTTTTCTACTTCTTTTGGAGAGAGATTTTTAATTTCAGCTATTTTTTCTAAAATATAGGGGAGGTTCTTAGGGGCATTTTCTTTGCCTCTATAGGGAACTGGAGTGAGAAAAGGGGAGTCTGTTTCAATTAAGATTTTTTCGATAGGACATAGGCTTACAATATCACGAACATTATTTGCATTTTTAAAAGTAATAATCCCATTAAAGCCTAAGTAAAAACCGAGCTCAATTGCTTTTTTTGCTAACTCTTCTCCTGAAGTGAAGCTGTGTATAACGCCTTTATAGGGCATTTTAGGAGCGTACTCGGAAAGGATTGAAATCATGTCTTCATCTGCATCACGAGAATGAATAATGACTGGCTTTTTCGTTTTAATTGCAATTTCAAGTTGTTGTTTAAAAACTTTTTTTTGAGTTTCTCGAGGAGAGTTGTCGTAATGATAATCTAATCCAATTTCTCCTACAGCGACCATTTTTCTCTCAGCACTTCTTTGTTCAATGGTTTTGAGTGCTTCTGAAGTTGAGAGCTTAGCATCGTGAGGGTGGATACCTTGAGAAAAATAAACCTCTGGATACTTTTGTGCTAAGTTGAAAACACTGTCAAAATTATCAGGCTCAACAGCAATTGTGATTATTTTTTCAATACCTTGCTCTTTAGCTTCATTGAGAATCTCATCTAGGCTTTTAGCCTTCAAATAATCTAAATGGCAATGTGTCTCAATTATTTTATATTGCATTATTTTTCATTTTTAGGGATTAATGAGCGTAAAATGGACTTTAAATGTACAGTAGGGATAAGTCCTTCTAGCTTCTTACCATTAACAATAATTGTTGGAGTCGACCTTAAGTTATATTGTTCTCCAGTATTAAGTGTTTGTTGAATTTGATCATGGATATCTGCATTTTCAAAACACTCTGCTGTAAGGTCAAATTTAGTGGCCCATTGAGTGAGGTTCTTTGGAGATATTTCATTTTGATGTTCAAAAATATAATCATGAATTTCTACAAACTTATCAACATCACAAGCTGCTAAGTAGGCTGCTTGACATGCATAGGGGTGCATTCCCCCTTTCATTTTTGTATTACAAGAACCATCTAGAGGGTAGAAAAGGTATTGAATATTAATGGCGCCTTTAAATTCTCTTATAAGCTCAGGTATTTGTTTTGCTATTTCATTACAATAAGGACATTGAAAGTCTGAAAAAACAGAGATCCGAATAGGTGCATCTGAAAAATTTTCAGTGCTCATATGGATTTTGTAGGGAGATTCATTTGCTGGATCGCCATAATTTTTAAGATTATTAAATTGTATAACATAGCTTGATGCTAAAGTTGAAACTTCTTTTTCTTTCTCGTTTATATAAAAATGAAGGCCAATCATGGGAACAATGGCCATAAGAAAAAATACAGATGTTGCTTTGGGGTCTAGTTTTAATGGTAATTGGGAATACTTGTGTAGCATAAAATAAGTCAGGGCTGAGAGTACATAATATACAGTACACATCGGACATAGACTATTAAGAAGTGCTAGAGAGTAAAGGAATAAAACAATACAGAGAACTAAATTAATTAAAAAAACAATCTTAGTCGTTCTTTCGAAGCCTTCTTTTCCTACAAAACCAGTGATGAGTCCAATGAGACCAATAATAATACCAAAAAGAGAGGTTGGAACTCCAAAAATTGTTCCTAATTCTGAACGAGTGGCTTTATCACATCCCCAAAATTGATTAATATCACATAAGCTAGAGCTTTCAGCCACTCCACTGGGGTAGAAAATATGAAAAAAATGATTAGTTAAATAACTTCCGACAAAAATCATCCCAATACATAAAAGAATGAAGATAAAGTTAGGAAGAACGAGACCATTTAATGTTAAACCATTTTTTTTATTCATAATTTTTCCTTATTTTTACTTATAATATTCCAATTTCTTTGATTTGTTTTATTTCTACGATAACTATTATACTTAAGATTGTGAAGTGTGCATATTTGAGATGTCACAATATTCACATGGGGAAAGTATTGGGTGAGTTGGCTGAGCGCTTCTGCTTGTAAATTAAAAAATAATGTTTTATTTTTTTGGTAAAAAGAGCGACTTTTTGGAAATTCTTTTTTAAAGCTCTCAGAGACTTGATAGTGGTGAATTGAAGGGCCTATAAAAATGTCTTGGACAGAAATTGTTTTTAAAACATCTTGAATAAGAATTCCTTTTTTAATTCCCTGCCATCCTGCATGCACAGCTGCAACCTGGTTCTTTCCAATGAAAAATACTGGTAAGCAATCAGCAGTTTTTATGGCAATATGGCTATCTGGATAAGTCGTGAAATTAGTTATAATTCCATCAGCTTCGTAGGAAATTACTGATTGTCCCTCATAAGTTATAATTTTATTAGAATGGACTTGTTTGCAATGAATGGGAGTTAATCGAGGTTGAGAATCATAAGTTCGAATTTGATAAGAACCAAATGTCCATTCATTTAAGAGATTCATTTATTTTCCTAAAGCCTTCTAAGACTTGTGTGAAAAGAGGTGGTGGCCCCTGTTCGAAGCATAAATTTTGTTTTGTGATGGGATGAATAAAACCAAGACGCTTGGCATGCAAAAAAGGATGCTCATAATCCTTAATAAGTCCTTTAATTTGGTCGGGAAGAGCTTGTTTTTCTTCTTTTAGACGGCCATAAGTCGCATCATTTAGTATCGGAGAATGTAAGAGTTCAGACAAGTGAACTCTAATTTGGTGTGTTCTTCCTGTTTCAAGTGTGAGTTCAACGTGAGAAAAGCGTTCAAAGATTTCTAAAACACGCATATGAGTTATAGCATTTTTTCCTTGTTTGGTATGAGTTGTCATTTTAAGTCTATTGTGTGGATTTCTTCCTAGGATTGATTTTAGAGTTTCCTGGGGGGGAAGCTTATCTCCAAAGCAGATCGCCTGATATTTTCGATCAATATCATGCCTACTAAAAAGGGAGACTAAGCCTTCATGAGTTTTTTGCTCTTTTGCAATAACCATAATTCCACTTGTTCCTTTATCTAACCGATGAACAATTCCAGGTCTTTTTTCATGGCCAATTCCTTTGAGATCTTGGCAATGATAGAGTACTGCATTTACCAATGTTCCATCAGGGTTTCCTGGAGCTGGATGGACAACTAACCCTGCGGGTTTATTAATAATTAAAAGAAATTCGTCTTCGTATAAAATATCTAAAGGGATATTTTGTGCAATAATATCTGTTTCGCTTAATGGGGGTAGCTCAATCATTATTTGAGTACCAAGTTTTGGCATTTTTTTGAGTTCAAGTTTTTCTGTGGAGGTTATTTTTCCCTCTGTGAAGAGTTTTTTGATCGTTGTTCGGCTAAATTGAGTGTTTTTTTTTGCCAAGAAAGCATCTAAACGTTTAAATTTCTCCAAGTCTTCGAGAGTGATACGAAAAGTAATCCTCTTTGTTTCTTGCATTGATTTAACTTGGGTTTTTAAGTTGGCGTACGTGATGGATATAAGAAGTTGCGACTAAGTCAGGATTAAGTTTTAAGCATTTTGCATATTGGTAAACAAAGCCTCTGGTGTAAACATCTGCAGGTAGTTTAGAAAAATCATCATCTTCAATATTTCGAATATATGTTTTTGAAATACGAGTCATCTCTGCCATTCTTTCAACTGTGACTTCCTTGTATTCTCTAATTTTTTTTAAAAATTCTCCTGTATATTGGGTACAGTTTTCAATTTCTTGTTCAAATTCAGAATTTTGTTGATAATTTAATCCAAACTTCTTAAATGCTTGAACCTTTGAGACAGAAGCTTGATTGCGATTTGAGTGTTCCTGATGATATTTAAACTCTTCTTTTCTAGCATTTTCTTGAATAATATCGCTGTAATCATTCGAGTCATTCATATAGTCACTTAAAGATTGAGATGGTTTATAGTCAGGTCTTTTGGCCATCTCTTGGTCGAAACCTTCTGGCGTATGAGCTTGATTAAAGCCTCTTGCAATATCGTATTCTCTACGTTTTTCAGCAACTCCTAGAATAGAATACGCTTCTTCAATTTGTTCTAGAATTCGGTTACATTCTTCTTGAGTCATGAGTGAATACAAAGCAGCAGAGTCATCAGAGTAAGCATTCTTCGCTTGCAGGTAAGCATTATGTATTTCTTGCAAAGTTGCATTTATGGGAACTTCTAAAACTTCATAATAATTTTTTTTCTCTGATAAGTTCATGAAATATCCTAATCTAATTCTAAAAGCTTATGGACGATTCGGTCAAAATTATTCACAAGTCGTGAGTTTGGAAACTCCATTAAAAGTGGTCTTCGTTTTTTTACCGATTGCCATACCGCTGAGTCGTAATCTAAGTAGCCAGCATAATTCATTTTAATGCCAAAATATCTTTTACAAACACTCTGAATAGAAAATCCTATATCGATATCTTGCTGACTTCTTATTTGATTCATAATTATTTGTGGTTGAAACTTACTAATTTCACGTTGTAATTTTTGTCCCATTTCTGGGTCAATTTGTATGATTCTCTTAACCAAATCCACTGGAGTGCTATTAGGCGTTGAGATTTTAGCATTCATGGCCTGATTGATCAGTGGTTGAATATCAAGTAAATCTTCAATCATTTTCAAGCGTCGATGATAAACAGACTTAATAAAACGGTATGTATTTTCAATTGAGGTAGGCTCGGGAAGGATGATTAAAATTCCTTTGTCAGCACTAATGAAAAAATCAAGAGTGTTGTAAGTCGTACCAGCTCCTAAATCGAGAAGAACATAATCTGCATCCAACTCACCAAGTTTGGCCAAAATTTTGTTCTTGTGCATCTGCTTGAGATTGGCAATACCAAGTTCATCTTGTGCACCAGATATAATTTGTAGATTTTTTATTGGAGTTTGCACAAGTAGTTCTTTAATATCTGTAACTTTTTTTGAAATATAATCGCTTAGAGTTTTTTCTGGGATGGGAACACCTAAACAGGTATGCATATTGGCCCCTCCAAGATCTAAGTCTACTGTGACAACTTTATATCCCATTAAGGCTAGGCATATGGATGTGTTGGCTGTAACTAAACTTTTACCAACACCACCTTTTCCACCACCAATGGCCCAGACTTTACATCTTCTTGTTGTAGGTACCATTGTTTCATTATTGTTAATTTGTTCTGATAAATTCATATTTTCTAGCCAGTTGGATCTTACAAAACTTTGTCCTATTGTCATTATAGAGATAAAATATAGTTTTAAAAGTAAAATACTTTAAGTGGTAGGGAGAATGGAGTTATTCGTGAAGGAAGAAAGCACTTTAGCAAAAAGATCAGAATTACATATTATGAGACGGGTTTGGCATGTTCTGTGCGGACTTATTTGTATGTTCTTTTATTATACTCTTATTAATGATCTCTTATTTTGGGGGTATTTTGCCTTAGTTGTGGCCCTCTTAGGTTTTTTCTTGGACTTTCAAAGATTAAAAAAACCTAAGCTCAATGAGGTTCTCTCTCGATTGTTTGGACCGATTATGCGACGTTCAGAAAAATTGAGTTTTTCAGGTTTGCCGTTTTATGCCCTAGGCTGTGCTGTGTCTATTTTCCTTTATCAAAAAGAAATCGCGATTCTTTCTATTATGTTTTTGATTTTTGCCGATCCTATGGCGTCAATTGTAGGTGTTTATTGGGGGAGAGATCGACTTTTACCAAATAAGACGCTTCAAGGGACTGTTACGGCTTTCGTGGTTTGTTTTGTTGTAAGTATGATTTATATGTCCATACGTGAAATCCACTCAGGGGATTTAATTATGTTTGCTTTTTGGGGAGCTATTGCTGGAGCCATTTCAGAACTGATGAGTGCATTTAATATTGATGATAATTTAACAATTCCTGTAATTTCGGGTGCAGTTTTAACTATTTTAAACTTTTGGTTAAATATTTTTTAATCGCGTACTTCACCATTGAGAAATTTATTGAGTGCTTGTTTGACGGGAGTTTCGTTCTCAATAAAGTTTGTATTGAGGTAAGTTTTCACTTGGAGAATTCCATAAGCAAGAACTCCCATAGTGATTAATGTCATTATAGATCGTAAGCTCATTATTTCATTTTATATTAATAACTTTAAAAGTACCAGCAGACTTATGGTGAAGGCTTGCGTTAAAATAATAATGCGAATTTATACCATAAGTCTGCTGGTACCTTTGCTTTAAAGCCTAAAAAAAAACTGTTTTGATGCTGTGGTACTACCGCTACATATAGTGGTGTTAAGAGTGCGTTAAGGTGCGGATACCACGATATATTCCAAAAAATGAGGTCTTGTAAGAAATTTTTTCTTGGCAGTAGCAAAGTCTTCTCTTACTCTATAATCACACACGATAACTTGTGGTGAATTCGGTGAGAATCCGAAGCTGTCCCGCAACTGTAAGGTAAAAGATTTTACTGAGCCAGATCCCAGAGTTATTTAAATTCCCGAGGAGGAAAAGGCATTTTTTGAGAGAGATTTCAAAGAAAAATTTAGACATTTTAATTATAAAAAGATTTAGATCCTAATAACACAGCACACGGATTAAGGAGAAGCTATGTCTGTTAATGAACCCTTGTTAGATAAGAGCAACGATCGTTTTGTTTTATTGCCTATTAAATACGATGATATTTGGGAGATGTATAAAAAATCTATGGCATCTTTCTGGACAGCGGAAGAGATTGATCTTTATCAAGATTTAGAAGACTGGAAAAAATTAAACGATGATGAAAAACATTATATAAAACATATTCTTGCTTTCTTTTCTGCTAGTGATGGGATTGTTAACGAAAACTTATGCTTAAGATTTTATAATGATGTTCAAATACCTGAAGCTCGTTGTTTTTATGGTTTTCAAATAGCAATGGAAAATATTCACGCTGAAACTTATGGCCTTCTTATTGATACTTATATTGAAGACCCAAAAGAGAAAGACTATCTTTTTAAAGCTGTTGACAATATTCCGTGTATTCAGAAAAAAGCTGACTGGGCAATGAAGTGGATCTATTCTGAAGAGGCTAATTTTGCAACAAGGCTTCTTGCTTTTGCTGCTGTAGAAGGTATCTTCTTTTCAGGTTCTTTTTGTTCAATTTTTTGGCTGAAAAAAAGAGGTTTGATGCCAGGATTAACTTTTTCAAATGAGCTTATTTCAAGAGATGAAGGACTGCATACAGACTTTGCCTGTCTTCTTTATAAGCATTTACAAAATAAACTTCCTCAAGAAACAGTTCAGGAATTAATCAAAGAAGCTGTTGAGTATGAGAAAGCTTTTATTACTGAAGCTCTTCCTGTTTCTTTAATTGGTATGAACTCTGAACAAATGGCGCAGTATGTGGAGTTTGTTGCAGACCGCTTATTATTGGAGCTTGGCTGTGAGCAGGTGTATTTTTCTAGCAATCCTTTTGACTGGATGGAGCTGATTTCTTTGCAAGGAAAAACCAACTTTTTTGAAAAAAGAGTTGCTGAATACCAAAAAGCTGGAGTGATGAATTCTGTAAAGGGTGATGGTGGATTTGATTTTAATTTAGATATGGACTTCTAAAAAAGAAAGGGAATAAAAATGTTTGTAACAACACGTTCGGGAAAAAAAGAGCCGGTAAAATTTGATAAAATAACTTTAAGGATTCAAAAACTAACTTATGGTTTGAATTCAGAATTCATCGACGCAATGGAAGTTGCAAAAAGAACTATTCAGGGACTTTTTGATGGAATAACAACTGTTGAGTTAGATAACTTATCTGCAGAAGTTGCAGCCTATATGACTTCAACTCATCCAGACTATGCAAAGCTTGCGGGAAGAATTGCAGTGGCCAATCTGCATAGAAGTACAAGTGATTCGTTTATTGAGACTATCGATAAACTTTATAACTATGAAGATAAAATAAATAAAGAAAAGATGCCTCTTATTTCAAAAGCACTCTATGAAACAGCTCATAAGTTTCAAGATCGAATTGCTTCTGAAATTGCTTATTCTCGTGATATGGAATATGACTATTTTGGCTTTAAAACATTAGAAAGATCTTACCTTTTGAAAATTGAAGGTAAAATTGTAGAAAGACCACAGCATATGCTTATGCGTGTTGCTTTGGGAATTCATGAGGATGATATTGATGCAGCTATCGATACATATCATCATTTGTCGGAAAAGTGGTTTACTCATGCAACTCCAACTTTATTTAATGCAGGAACAAATAAACCACAGATGTCTTCTTGCTTTTTGCTTTCAATGAAAGGTGACTCTATTGACGGGATTTATGATACTTTAAAAGATTGTGCCTTAATCTCTCAATCGGCAGGGGGAATTGGACTTTCAATTCACAATATTAGAGCAAAAGGGACTTTTATCAAAGGGACTAATGGTTATTCAAACGGAATTGTTCCAATGTTAAGAGTTTTTAACGATACTGCTAGGTATGTTGATCAAGGTGGAGGGAAACGAAAGGGATCCTTTGCTGTTTATCTCGAGCCATGGCATGCGGATATCTTTGACTTTTTAGACCTTAAGAAAAACCACGGAAAAGAAGAGTTGAGAGCAAGAGACTTGTTTTATGCTCTTTGGGTAAATGATCTTTTCATGGAAAGAGTTGAAGCGGAAAAAGACTGGTCATTATTTTGTCCTCACGAAGCTCCTGGCTTAGCTGATACTTATGGTGAGGAGTTTAGAAGATTGTATACTCAGTATGAAAAAGAAGGGCGAGCTAAAAAGACTGTTCCGGCCAGAAAGCTTTGGTTTGAAATTCTTCAATCTCAAATTGAAACAGGTTCTCCTTTTATGTTGTATAAAGATGCAGCTAATGAGAAGTCTAATCAAAAAAATCTGGGAACAATAAAGTCTTCAAACTTATGTACAGAAATTATTCAATATACGTCGGATGAAGAAGTTGCTGTTTGTAATTTAGCCTCGATTGCTCTTCCAAAATTTGTGGAAGGAAAAGAATATAATCATCAAAAGCTTTTTGATGTTGTTTATAAAGCGACTGTAAATTTAAATAAGATTATTGATCTTAACTATTATCCTGTTCCTGAGGCTGAGTATTCAAATAAGAAAAACAGACCAATTGGATTAGGAGTCCAAGGTTTAGCGGATACATTTGCTAAGTTAAGAATGCCATTTGAATCTGAAGAGGCTAGAGTTCTTAATAAAGAAATCTTTGAAACTATTTACTTTGCAGCCTTAACAGCTTCTAACGATCTTGCTAAGAAAGATGGGGCTTATGATTCTTATGAAGGTTCACCTGTGTCCCAAGGTATTCTTCAATTTGATATGTGGAGTGTGACTCCAAGTGAGCGATGGAATTGGAGTGAATTAAAGGCAAAAATTAAAGATCATGGTGTAAGAAATTCTTTACTCATGGCCCCTATGCCAACGGCTTCGACATCACAAATTTTAGGAAATAATGAATGTATTGAGCCTTTTACTTCAAATATTTATACGAGAAGAGTTCTTTCGGGTGAGTTTGCTGTAATTAATAAGTATTTGATTCAAGATCTTATTAAATTAGACTTATGGAATGAAAATATGAAGAATGAAATCATTAAGCATAATGGTTCTATTCAAAATATTGAAGCTATTCCAGCTAAAATTAAAGACCTTTATAAAACGGTTTGGGAAATTAAGCAAAAAGCTGTGATTGATATGGCCAAAGATAGGGGAGCTTATATTGATCAATCCCAATCATTGAATATTCACATGGAAAATGTGAATATGGGAAAACTTTCTTCGATGCATTTCCATGCTTGGAGAAGTGGTCTTAAAACCGGGATGTATTACCTAAGAACGAAAGCAGCTAGTGATGCTATTAAATTTACGGTAAGAGATGAGTCAAAAACTCAAAACTCAGCAGCGACAGATCAACCAATGATCCAAGCTTCTCCTGGACAGTATAGTTCTGAAGAAGCAATGATGTGCTCACTTGATAATCCAGATGACTGTATTGCTTGCGGCTCATAAACTATAAACAATAAACGGTACCAGCAGACTTGTGGTGAAGGATTGCGTTAAAAATAACGCGAATCTCAACACAAGTCTGCTGGTACCTGTAAAAAGGTAATGCGTCATAAAAAAATCGTGACGAAGTTATTTTTGAGATATATCGCTGTTTTATAGAGAGGGATATATCATGATTAAACTTATTTCAGTTTGTTTTACTTTTATTTTTAGTTTTTCTACATTGGCTTCGATCAACTTAAAATGCCATTCTGTCTTTGGACAATCAGTTTATTCACAATTACAAATTAATTTAAAAATTCAACCTCTAGGCGGTCTTCCTTACTCCTTAGAAGAATACTTGGGGGCAGAGGTTCTTTTAAGCGGTGAAAAAAATGAGAATCATCCCGATGTCTTAGAAAATGACTTTGGTTGGAGTTATGTGACATTAGGAGAAAGAAAAAGCTTTTTAAAAAGGGATGAGATGGGTGTTTATTTTTATATTGAAACATGTTTGAAGTGTGATTTTAATTCAGCTAGATATCAATATCGCTTAACTGGCGAAGGAGAGATCTTTTTAACTGAATTGTATGGCTCTGATCACTCAGGTGAATTTTCACTATATAGCTGTGTAGCAAAAAATAAATAAACCCTTTGGGGAAAAGAGAGAGAAAAAATGTACAAACTGATAATGGTACTGGCCTTAATTTCTTTAAATGCATTCGGATCCAGAGCACAATTTATTCCTTTTTTAGATTCTCTTGAACAGAGGCTAGTAATTGATTCAGGACATTTATTGCTCAATGTTACTGATCATATTAGAGCTAAAAAAGCTGGTTTTCTTTTTAGTCGAAATGCTGAAGCTAGCTATCATCCTCTTTTTAATAGTATTAGTCTGAAAAAAGATTATTTAATTCGAGAAAGAGGCTTATATCGAATTAAAAGTTATGAGGAGTTTTCTAGTGGTGGTAGTTATAATCCCTTTTCAAGTTTAGGGGGAACAATTTTTCATGAGTTGGCCCATGCTGACTTTGATGTCTATTTAGAGGAAAATAAAAGACATTATATGTATAAGCTTTTAACCGATGAGCTTCCAAGCTGGTTTAAGACACATTATCCTAGAGTTAATGCCAAAACGGCGACTCATGAGCTTTTTGGTTATACAGCAGGAGACTTCTTTTATCGCTTGAATGATAGTATTGAAACAATTTTGATGAATCATGGTCTTTATACACATCAAGAAAAATGTTTTAGTAAAATTGCTTTAAAAAAGATTGCAATGAAAAATGGAATATCTTTAGTTAATCCTACTTTTGTTGATATTTTACAAGCAAAACCTATTGCAACTGTTTCTGTGCCAGACTATATTTTTATAAATGGTAATGAAATTAATGTAAAAGCACTTCCTCAGAAGTTTAAGGAAAGCTTGATAAGATATTTTGTTGAAACTTATGGCTTTCCAAAAGATACTCAAGAGTTAATCAGTAAGTTAAACTCATCATTCTACTTAGATAAACTTAAAAACTGTTATTTATAGAGGTACCAGCAGACTTGTGGGTAAGGGTTGCATTAAACATAACGCGAATCTCTACCACAAGTCTGCTGGTACCTCTAAATGTCTAGATGCAGGGATCGTGATTTGGGATCATTTCTCCGGGCTTTACAATACATTTCGTTGGGTCATCTTTAGGACAGGCCATAAAAGTAATTGAGTAATAATTAAGTCTTTCATCTCCTGGGGCACATACTGTTTCTCCTGTAAACTCCAACCAAGCTTCGTTAACACTTACAAAGTCCATATCTTTTGCTGTATAATTCGAGTTTGAAAGAACTTGGGGAAATTCTTTTAATAGAATAACGATATCGTTGTATGTGTCAGCAAAATGAGCTTGATGATCCTTTAATGTCCAATTATAAGAGCCTGTTTCAGCCGACGTTGTTAAAGTGAAGAGGGCTAAACAAAATGTAAGTAATATTTTCATCATAATTTCTCCTTTTTATTCTTTCATTATTTTTATAATTTCATCAACAACTTCAGGGTTAAGAAGCGTAGAAGTATCTCCGAGAGAGTCAATTTCGTTATGTGATATTTTTCTCAATACTCTTCGCATGATTTTACCAGACCTTGTTTTAGGAAGGCCAGAAACAGTGATAACCTTTTCAACTTTTGCTATCGCACCGATATGTTCGGTGATAATAGTGTTAACTGATTCCAGTAGGTGCTCTGATTTTTTATGAGGCATGGGTATAATAAAAGCTATGAGTGATTCTCCCTTAATATCATGAGGGACACCAACAACAGCGCTTTCTACAATAGCTTCATGTTCATTAATTGCATCTTCAACTTCAGCAGTTCCAATTCGATGGCCCGAAACATTGATGACATCATCAACTCGTCCAGTTATTCTATAGTTCCCTTTATTATCTCTTTTGGCCCCATCACCTGTAAAGTATTTGCCAGGGTAGGTTGAAAAATAAGTTTGCTTATATCTATCATGGTCACCATAAATTGTTCTTGCCATTCCTGGCCAAGGACGTTGAATACAAAGATTTCCTTCTGCAGGATTTCCTTTGATTTCATTACCATCATTATCAACAAGTATGGGGGCGACACCAGGAAGAGGCAAAGTTGCATGGCAAGGGATTACTGGTGTTTTTCCCGCTAAAGTAGAAATCATAATTCCCCCTGTCTCGGTTTGCCACCAAGTATCAACTATAGGGCACTTCTTTTTTCCTACTTTTTCATTATACCATTCCCATGCTTCTTCATTTATTGGTTCTCCAACTGAGCCCAAGACTTTAAGGCTTGAAAGGTCGGCGTTTTCAACAAACTCTGGTTCACAAGCTTCCAGTGCTCTAATAGCAGTAGGTGCAGTGTAAAAATGAGTGACTTTGTATTTATCAATAATTTCCCAAAATCTAGCGGGAGTTGGCCAGGTAGGGACGCCCTCAAACATGACTTGAGTTGAGCCGTTTAATAGAGGACCATAAGCAATATAAGAGTGACCTGTGATCCAACCGATGTCAGCAGAACACCAAAAGATATCATCTTCTTGGGCTTGGAAAACATTTTTATAAGTTTCACTGGCCCAAAGCATATAACCAGCTGTTGTATGTTGTAATCCTTTCGGTTTTCCAGTTGAACCGGAAGTATAGAGAATAAATAAAGGATCTTCTGAGTTTACTTGCTCTGGCTCACATTGAGGTGAAGCTTTTTCGAGGAGCTCATGTAGCCAAAAGTCTCTACCATTTTTCATTGAGACTTTACCTTTTGTTCTTTCCAAGCAAAGTACTGCTTCTACATTTGGAGAATTTTCAAGGGCTTCATCTGTAATTTCTTTAAGGGGAATTATTTTATTACCTCGATAAGCTTCATCATTAGTAATGACAATTTTTGCATCACAATCATTGATTCTTTCCGAAAGGGCCTTAGCAGAAAAACCGCCGAAGATTACTGAATGAACTGCACCTAGTCTTGCTGTAGCAAGAACTCCTATGAGCAGCTCAGGAACCATTGACATGTAAAAGCAAACTCGATCTCCTTTTTTTACACCTTTATCCCTAAGTACATTGGCAAATTGATTGACTCGTTTAAGGAGGTCTTCGTAAGAATAATAAATTTCTTCTTCGTTAGGATCGTTTGATTCCCAAATAATAGCTGTTTTTTGCGGGTGTTTTTTGACATGTCTATCCAGGGCGTTGACTGTTATATTAGTTTTTCCTCCATCGAACCATTTGATATTGAGATCGTGAAAGTCGCCAGACTGAACACTATCCCATTTTTTAAACCATTCAAAAGTCTCAGCTCTTTCACTCCAATAGGCATCAGTTTGTTCTAAGCTTTTTTGATAGACGTATTTATGAAAAATAGATCAATTTTTTTATTTTTAGTAATTTTTTTAATATTTTTATTTGTAATTTTTTACAAAGGCTTGAATGAATCAAGTCTTTATGAGCCTAAAAGTGTAATCAAAAA
>PAKC01000088.1 GCA_002706205.1 Halobacteriovoraceae bacterium | reverse complement strand
TTGAGATATAAGTTTAATAACTCATCAGCAATCTCTGGATTACCTGCGATACCAACTTCAACCTTGAGATTCTCTGGTATGACTTCAAGCGTTTCCAAATAAGAGTTCCAGTACTCTAATTCATTTTTATTCATTTTTATGACCATTCCCATTTTGATTTTCGTAATTTCTTATCAACGCACCTGTCGCCTTACTCATTCCTTGTTTTTCATAATAAGGGATGAGCTCTTCATCACAGAGAAGATCAATCATATATAAATGACTAAGTTCATTTTTCATCCTTGCTAAAAGCTCTTTTCCAATGCCTTTAGATTGATACTCTGGTAAGACTTCTAATAAGGGAATATAAGCGCTTAAGACGCCATCAGAAATTGCAGTAATAAATCCGATAATCCTATTATCTTGAATCGCTAAAATAATTCTATAACTCCCTTTTAAAAGTCTTAAAAATGTTTCTTCCGAAGGAGGATTTGGCCATCCCACAAAAAAGCCTTTCAACTGATCTGCATTTACACTTCCGATTTTTGTGCTGTATTCAATCATTCAGATACTCCAAAGTCTTCAAGGACTTCTTTTTCTGTCATTTTTTTTGTTTCATTAGAAAAAGAATAGTTTGCAGGCTTCGCATCTATATAGATTTGAGAGACAAATTTAAAATCTTCATTGTTTTCAATAGTTCCTAATTGAAAATTACAAAAATTATGTTTTTTATCTTTTAATCGATAAAAAAGATGACTTCCACAGAATTTACAAAAGCCTCTTTCGGCCCAAGCACTAGAACTGTAGACCGTGATATGCTCTTCTCCCAAAAAATCTATATTTCCCTCTGATTTAACTGCTAAAGCTGGGCCTCCTCCCCACTGTCTACACATAGAACAGTGACAAGCATCAAAATCTTTATTTTTTAAATCGAACGAAAAACTCACTGCCCTACACAGACAACTTCCCTTAACTCTCACAAGACACCCCCCAAACTTTTAGCTAAAAAATACACCTCAAATAATACAAAGTTGATTTTTAATTTCTCCACCATGTAAAATATTCTATATCTATTCTCCAAAAACATTAAAACTGCGAAAAGGGAGACTGGGTAAATATTAACTATTAGTCAAATAAGAATGAGTGCAAAAATAATAATCAAACAAGTTGATTACTCTGTAGTCCAAGAATTCTCTAAGAAGTATTATATGGAGCTATTTAATGAGCCAACAGAAATTACATCTGATGAATTATTTGTAGATTTTAATAAAGACAAGATCTCAAAACTACGAAAGGGCCATAAAAATAAAAAGTATGGTTTTTTGATCTATCATAATGAAACAATCATAGGCTGGCATCTAGGCATACAAAGTAAACCAGTTGTTTATCATATGGTAAGCTCTGCTATTCTTAAAACTTATCAGGGTAAGGGATATTATAAAATTCTTTTAACTGAAGTTATCCGAAGAATTAAAGAAGAAGGTTATGTTGCTATCACGAGTTTACACTCAGCAACGAACAACAAAATTTTAGTTCCGAAGCTAAAGTATGGCTTTTATATCCAAGGATTTGAAATTCAAACCAACTACGGACTAGCAGTGAATCTTATTTACTATTTAAATGAAAAGCAAAAAAACGCTCACGAATTAAGGGTTGGCAGTCGATCTTCTCTTTCACCGAATTAAATAGTTCTCGTTCTAATTGTCACTATTCTTGCGAAGAAGCTAAACCAATTGCGTTCCGAACCTCAGATAAAGTTTTTGAGGTTACTTCTCTGGCCCGTTCACGTCCATTGCGAAGCACACTATTTAAATAACTACGATCTTTTTGTAGTTTTTCTCGTCTCTCTCTAATAGGTCTTAAATATTCGATAAGAGTTTCTGCAAGAATATCCTTTATTTTTCCATCGCTCAGTCCTCCTTTTGTATAATGGTTTTTCAGTTTTAATAAATTTTCCTTATCATGATAAAAAATATCTAAATATTCGAAAACAGTATTTCCTTCTAACTTTCCTGGATTTTCGATATAAATATGCTCAGGGTCAGAGCGCATTTTTCGAATTTTTCGGATAATTGTATCGGGTGAGTCCTTAAGATAGATTGCATTTCCTAAAGACTTACTCATTTTTTTGAGCCCATCTGTTCCTACAAGTTTAGGACAATCGCTTAACTGAGGATTTATTTTTTCAAATACTTCTGCTGCGTATATCGAGTTAAATTTATTAACAATATCATTTGTAACTTCAATTACAGGTATTTGATCGGCTCCAACGGGAACATAAGTTGGCTTAAAAGCTAAAATATCTGACGCTTGACTTATAGGATAAGCTAAAAAGCCAAGAGGAAGTCCTGTTTTGAAGTTCTTTTGATTTAGTTCAGTCTTTATTGTTGGATTATGCTGAAGCTTATGTATTGAAATTAAATTTAAAAAGTAAGTAAAAAGCTCATAAAGTTCTGGAATTTCACTTTGCAAAAAGATATTTGATTTCATGGGATTTATACCGACAGAAAGATAATCTAATAACACTTCATAACTAGACTCCTTTAGAAGTTTAGGGTTATCAAAATTATCTGTCATGGCCTGTATGTCAGCAATTAACACAAACATTTCTCCTTTTTCTTGCAGCTTCACCCGATCTTTTAATGAACCTACATAATGTCCAATATGTAGTGAGCCTGACGGTCTATCTCCGGTCAAAATAATCGTATTCATAATTCTTTCTCCTATAAGAAATCATAAAATTTAAATAAAAATAGAAAATTAAGAATGAATGCAGGCGACTAGCGCCAAGTAGATAGAGAGATTAAAAAATATTGAAAGGAGTAAACAGTTTCCATTTTTTTAAAATAACATATATGAAAAACATGTAAAGGCTATTCTCGGTTTAGAGTAGCATTTAAATATTTCTTGGGTCACTCCTCCTCAATTTGCGTGGATATTGGCACTTCTCAAGAACAAAATAAATACGGTCAACGATTCAAATGATTTCCTATAAGCAGCGAAGGATTATTAAAGTTTCCTTCGTACTTGAATAAAAAAAAGAGGGGACCAGCTGGTTCCCTCTCCAAGAAAACAAATCTTTACGACTAATTAGTCGGTAAAGTTGTAATTAAATTCCAAGATCTTTTGCTTTTAGCAGAGTAATCGCTCCTATAGCTGCTTCTTTTTTTGTGCAACTTGGGCCAAAGTCAACCTCTTCTATGGAAGAAGCATATTTATCACCTACGATTGATTTCATGGTATCTGAGTCTATTTTTCGATAAACCTTACCTTTTTCCATGGAAACCTCCATATCCGATACCCTTGCTAGCTTATCAATAAAAGTTTTATCATAGATAACTTTACTGTTTTCTAGCTTTGCGACCTTTGTATCTGAATTAAAAAGACCAGATCCAGAGATCCAAATCGCATTATTGTCATCAATTCTTGTTTGAGTATATTTACAACCCCAAAAGTAAAATGAACAAGTTCCGAAGCCTTGAGAATACTTAGCAATATTGCCTTTAAAATTTAATTTTTTACTAAACATATCGATTTTCTCTTTTAACTCCACAGTACAAGGATTTTTGGGCATCGGTTTTGTTGCACATGATGTTAAAACAAAAATGATCATAAGGGTTATTATTGAAAAATTTTGCATAATGTCCTCCTAAAGGGTGTTGTTTTCTTGCTGAGTTTAATTTAACTACTCAAAACGAATTAGGAGATGATTTAGTCCTATAATTTGTATCAAAAAGTTATACTTTAAGTATAACTTTTTCTTTTACAAAGTCTTATTGCCATTGTAAGTGTTAATCGTAAATGGGAGATTTAAATGAGAATAATTTTGGTACTTTTTTGCCTATCAGAATATTTATTTGCAGCTAGTATTGAGGATCCTCATCAGATCTTGAAACAATTTGAATCTCAACTTGAAGATAAAGAGTTTAAGGAGATGCATCCTTGTCATCTCAGTAGTAAAGTTCATCAAACTGTTGAAAATTATGAAATTTCTTGCGATGAGACTGGCCATTTTTGTACTGATATTGTCATTACTTCAGATCAAGTTACATCTAAAAATGTTAGAAACTGTAGCGCCAACTCTTTGCAAGTATTAACGTCAAATGGAGATATAGAGTTTTACTTTGAAGAAGACTTTATCGACCAAAACAAAAATTATGTAAGTAGATTTTTGAGTCAGGTTGATGAACTATTAGGTTACAGGGTCAATATAAAGTTAAACACTTGGAAAAAAGCAAAGATGACTCTAGGTCACTTATCCGGAAATAGAAGAAAAGTTAATGTGTACAATATTTTTGGCACGATCATTTTTCAAGATATGAACTTAAAAAGAGACTTCATTCTCACCACTTCGAGTCAGATACCTGCCCCATTACAAGTCATGCGTTTTCGAGTCTCTGGTTCTAATTTATTAAGACTATTGGATTATAAAAAGGATTTAAAATGAAGATAATAAGTATTTTATTTTTCATTCCCCTATTTGCGACGGCAGGAGATGGATGGGTTGGTTCAGGAGGAGAATTATTTAAAGACGCTCACAATCCATGGTTTGTAAAAAACACAAAAGAAGTACAATATTGCGTAAGTATAGATAGAAAAAGCATTTCTGTATCTGAAGATCAAATTCAAAATAAAATAAAAGAGGCTATCAAATATTGGAANAAGGAACTTTCAAAAACCCAGGGAAACAAAACTCCTGGATATTTTTCTATGGGACAACAAAACTTTGTTAAAACTGAATGTACCAATAATCCAGATATTAAATTTAAGTTTGGTTATAAATCACTTACACAAGAAGAAATTGATTTTTTACAAAAACCTGAAAGATACATTGGAATTTCCGTAAGAACAAATTACGACCGGAAAAATCTAAAAGGTAAAGGGTTTGTTTATATATCATCTGATATTGGGCCAAAGTCTTATGAAAATAATGGTCAACTTGTTACAAAAGCATGGAGTAAACCAAAACTATTACTCTTTACGCTCATACATGAAATAGGCCATGTCATTGGAATTCCCCATATAGGAAATGGTCTTATGGGACAAAACTTTTTAAATCAATTACTAAATAAGTTTCTAGTTGATAGTTTCACGAGACTTCCTATTGAGTCTTTTATTCGCCCTGACAATCAATTTCAAGTATGTGAGATTAATCGAAGAATCAAAACGTTTGTTTTTAATTTAACACCAACTGAAGACTGTTTAGATATATTATTAAACAAAGATAAAAATACCTATACTTTATTTGCGATGGAAAATGGAGAGCGCACTCGTAAAGTTGGAGAAATTTTAAATCTTAAAGCCGAGATTTCTGACATTAAGAGTCTTCCCATAAGTACACTTTATATAGAAAAAAAACAGAATGTTTTTAATACGAATGAAACCTTATTTCGAAATTTCATGTTCGGCCCCCTCATGCAAGATCAGGGCTATAAAGCCGTATTGCTATTAAAAGAGGGAAATCTCCCCTATAAAGTTTATATCAGAGTCAGACCTAACTCTTTTGCCCTTTATGGAACTTATAAAAAAGCGACAATTCCTTTTTTTATTAAACAATCACCGCTGGCCCTTTTATTAATGAAACAACCTACACCGTAGAGAGAATTATGAAAAAAATTTTATGCATGCTACCAGTAATTTTTATCCTTTCTTGTAACAATCAAAAAGATGGATCAAGTTCAAAGAAGAAAGACCCAGGAGGAGGTACAACCTCAGGTCAAAGTGCCACTCCAGTAAACCTTCCAGATCATAGCGCCTATTTCAATCAATTTCTTTTCAAAAAGGAAAATGTGAGTGATGATCCCGACTTCCCTGAAACTCAATTTCGTTTTCTTATGATTGGACTTCCGAGAATATTCAAAGACGAAGATGGAAATAAACGCTCTGTTACTCTTGAAATCGGTCTCTTTAAGAATGCAACATTTAAGTCTTTGTATAGGGAAAATAAATTTATCAATGATACGAATTTTTTCCCGGCTGGATGTAAAGAAATCGCTGGTACTTGGAAAGTTATTGGAGATAAGATTGAACTCGTCTCTAATGGGATCATTTTCTTTGTTGGAGAAAGATTTTTTAAAGATGAAAAGCACATGATCCTTTTCCATATCAAAGAAAAGATTCTTTCTGAGCTTCCAGCGAATGTAGAAAGAGTAGACCTCTCTTTAGGCTACACTAATACTGAATACCCTGAAGAAAGCCTCTTTAAATGTAATTTTTTTCCATTTTAATGATTTACGCTGATAATAATTATAAAACTATTCTTAAGAAACGAGTAAAAAGTTTGCAAAAGACAAGGCCGGAGCTAACTTTAAAAGGGCTTGCAAATCAATTAGGTATTCAAGCTACTTACTTTTCAAAATTTTTCAACTCCGATCAAACTCATTTAAATGATGATCATCTTTATCTTTTACTCTCTTTATTAAGTTTTAGTAATCAGGAAATTGAGTATATATACCTTTTAAAATCGGCAGAACAAACCCGAAATAAAGAACGATTAGAACACCTACAAACTAAAATTGAGTCATTTCAGAAAGAAAATCCATTAAACATTGAACAAGCAGTGACACCAATAGATCGTGTTGAGGTAGAAATGAACTACCTCTTAGATCCCCTATGCTTGCTTGTTCATATGGCCTTATATATTGAAGATTTCAAGAACTTTCCCTTCAGGCTCTGTGAAAAGCTAAATATTACAAATCAAAAGTTTGAAGAAATTCTTAGAGTTCTTGCAAGCAATGAGTTAATTAGTTTAGATGAACAATTTCGCATAAAAGATGTAAGACCGATAAAAATTCATTATGGTAAAGATCATCCTCTAATGCGTATACATCAATCCTTATTTAAGACGAAAATTAATTCAGAGTTATTAAGAACTGAAGAAAAAGATAAACATTCTATACTTGTCTCTTTTACTGCAGACGAATTAGCTTTTGAAAAAATAAAAGTGGCACATAATAGATTTATGAAAGAAGTTGAATTGATTGCAAAAGATGCCAAGAATGAAGGTGTCTATCAGATTAATTTTGATGTATTCAAGTGGTTATAGAGGAAGAAATACCTTCTTCCCCTTAAACTTTAATCAATATTAATTATCACATCTTTTTAAGCTTATTCTTCCTCCAACAGAGTGATCTGCATCTGAGAAGGCCTTAAGTTCAATCTCAACAGTCGTATCATCAATTGCTAAAACGTCAGTATATCCCTCTTGTGCAATGACATTCATAGAGCCACCATCTACTTGGTAGGCCATAGTGACATTGTGAGATAAGCTTAAATAATCCATTCCCGTTTTATCTTGCATACCAAATAAAAGCATTGGCTCACCAGAAAAAAGTATTGAGCAAACATCTTCAGATTGTTGGTTGTAAACAGTGACTCTAAATGTACCTTCTTCGTATCCCTGTTCAACTTTACCAGATACTGCATCCCATAATTTGCCATTAATTTTCCCAGATAAAGGCTGAGTTAAGTCTCTAGGCTTGCTTTGAGGTGATCTAGGCTTCGTTGAATTACTTTCATCTGCCATAATATCAACATCGCAACTTACAAAATTTAATCCCAGTAAACACATCATAAAAATTTTCTTCATCTTTTTCTCCTCGTTAGATGTTTTCTTGAGGTCAGTTTCACTGAAAAATCATGTTATGCGGATGAATTTAATATATAAATTTATAGTCATTATTATACAGTTAGTATAATTAGATCTCTTGTTTAATCATTTCGCCCCCAGGAATCAAAACTCTATCCCTAAAGCCAATGATTTTTTCTAACTTTTAAATAAAAGTTGATCCCATTTAAGCTTGAAATAAGTGTTATGGAGGAGAAATATAGTCTTATTATTATCCATTTGTTCAGTTCTTCTTTAATGCTAAATGCCTAGGCTATTGTTTTGTTAGCTTCAGGAGTTTTGTTTGCTCCTAAAGCTGTTGAGTCTTTTAAAAGTTACAATCCAGATGGACTGGTGATGTATGGGGTATATAGAGATAAACACTTGGATTGTTCGCTACTCTAGTTAAGAAATAATAAGAAGGTTAAGATTCTGAGAGGCTTTAAAAAGTATGTACGCGATATAACTCTCAATTATTTTGAACAACCATTTTACTCATCCCTATACAATGAGATAGTAAAGCAAATTGTAACTCACGCTAAGAATGACCTTTTAAAAAGGGCCAAAGGAAACTTTGGCCCATGTTGTAGTATCTAAAGTAATTTAAAAACTATCTAAAGTAATTCAAATAATGAGGCGACACAACTGAAGGCGCTTCTGCTTCACATGAGAAAGTTAGAGAATATATAGTATTATCTGTGTCCTCTAACTTAATCTGTGTCTCATTGCTCTGAAACATGCCGGGATCATCATAAGCCTTAATCTTCAAATTTGAGCTTCTAACTTCTTTTATTTGACCAGAGAATGAAGGAAATACAAGCATTACCAATTTTTCAGCTTCTCCATTATTTAGGCTGTTTATAGTAAAATCAGCTTTTGCTTCTATAAAACGAATACTATCATTTGAGGTCCCTCCCACATGACTTGTATTCACATCTTGGTTTGAGATATCAAAGTTTTCTGGATTTTCAATCGTAACTCGAGAGTCTTGCACAGCATCAAACCAAATACCATTATCTTTTTTAATTTCTTCAAAATGTAATCTTACAAGCCCCTCAATATCTTCTCCATTGTAACTTTTGCCTTCTATGGTGTTCGCTGTGCCATACAAATCACAACTTACATAAGTGTCGACTTTATAGTAAAATTCGCCGGCAGACGCACATGTCACACCTATTAAAACACTTAGCCCAATTAATAGTTTCTTCACTTTTGTACTCCTTGTTTTTTAGTAATGGTTAAGTCCATACTGTTTTATTAAGTTTTTTATTTTCCAAAGTAAGGGGAAAGCCACTCATTTAAAGTTTTGCGACGATAACGCATAGCAACATACATGTCAAACGAACCTAGTCTTTTTGTAATCTTTACACAGTTTTCCCGCGCTTGCCCTTTCGCCAAACTAAATATTGCTTGCAATAAAATATGGTCGGCAGCCAGCACAAAAATTAAAAACAAAATAATAAAGCCTCCCGCAAAATAAATATTTTAAGATCGGCGAGGGAGAAGCTCGGAAAATTGAGGCTGAAAAACCAAAGTGGTGCCTTGAAACATCTTGCTGGTTTACTCAAAGGCTGAGCGAAATACCTACTCCACTTTTCATCGGCGTTTTCTTTTAAGGCGCGTATAATCAGGCTATCGGAATTAATTCGTTGTCTTCGGTCTAAGGGCTTTGTCTATACCGAAATTGCTCGTATCGCCAATTGCTCTCAGTGCGCAGTCGAGTAGCTACGGAACTCAAAGAGTGGAAAGCTGAAAAAAGGGCCATTCTGATCTGTACCCCAAAAATGGGGTACAGATCAATTCGGCCCTTATATTAGTTAATTATGACTTGCTTACATTTAGTCTCATCAAAATCGCCACTAGTAGATAAGTGTGAGTATGCTGAGTTTTCTAAATTAACTTCTAAAAATCCATTTAACTCGTTTTCTGAATTAGACCATAATTTCATATCAAAGGCATTCGGCGCATTTTTACATTTAATTTTCAGCGAGTCTGACGATATGCTCATTCCATTTGTATCACCATGTTCTCCACAAAGGGATACTTTATCAATAGAGGTATATTTATTCAGTCCTAGACTTTCGATTTTTTCCTTTGGGAGAAACGATACGAACATCTTTACATAGAATTCAAGCTCCATTTGTGGGCTATCTTTTCTGCCAATTTGAATTAACTTAGCTTTCAGATTATTTTGATCATATTTTGATTCAGAAAAGTCTTCATTGTAATAAAAAAAAGTTTTTTGAGTACTTATTAAGTTAGTAACTCTGTAGATATATTCAGACTTATCAGATTTACATTCAATAGCTCTCTTCTCAAGCTCAAATCCTCTTTGTGGCTCGTTTACCCAAGCGTGAATACTTTTATTCTCCTTTGCCATTAAGTTGAAATTAAGTAGAAACATATTTAAAATAAAAAAAAACTTCATAATTATTCTCCTTACCTATTTTAATATTTACAATTTCCATAAACGACCGCAGTACATATTTCTGCACATGGACCGATAGAGCATCTTTCTTCACAATAAGAAGATCTTGTTTCAAATTTTCCAACAATAACTCCATTTTTTTCATTAACACAATAATGTTCTAATGCCCTTTCAGCTTTTCTTATTGCCCACTTTTCACCCTTTTTACCACTCACTGGGGTTACATAACCATCAGGGGTGGTATAACCATCAAAGGCAACTGCTTCAAAGCGTTCTACTTTTGCCTGGGTAACGGTTGCTAGAACCATAAAGGTTGCTAAGATAATACCTTTCATTCATTCCTCCATTTTTAAGTCTGATAAAATAAACCTTCTGGATGTGAAAAATAGTTTTCTTTGTGGGGGAGTTTTAGGGACGAAGCAATAATGAGTAATTTTTACAAGAGGCCCTTACCGGTTGATACATGGTTAGTAATGTTATTGGATGGTTAGCTTGAACTAAATTTTGATGGGAAAATGTAAGTGAGAAAAATGGTGGACGAAGGAAGATGCCACCCGCACCAATTTTCATTCGTTGATAGTAATTACTCAAGCCTTATTATACTGACTTTTCACTACCTTTCAACGCCAATTCAAAATGAGGAACTTTTAAGGAAGCTCTATATTGAGATGGATTTATCCAGCTATCAGGCCGCTGAAGTATCTGGTTGGTCTAGGACTAGTATCAGTGATGCCTTGAAAATCCTAGACCTATCGAAAAGAGGTTAAAAAGCACCAAGTCTCAAATTTGGGGAGAAGCTCGTTAGAGGTAAGTGTGTTCCACATAAAGAAGAGCAGAAAGTCATAAAGAAAATCATAATTCTTCGCAACAAAGGACTCTCATACAAGGCCATTGCAAATTACTTAAATGAAATAAAGCTTGATCGGAAATGGAATAAAACAACAGTTGGAGACATCATCAACCGAAGCAAAAAAACAGGAGGCATAGTATGCGTGCGATAATGATAATATTTACAGTGATTTTAGGCACAACGATTTTGAGTCTATCAAGCATGAAAATAAAGAAGGAAGCCATTATAAAAGTACATAAGGGGCTATCACCACTAGAGGTATACACAAAGAAATTAACACGTTAAATGTAGCTTTATTTGTTTTGATTATTTCTTAAATATGCTATAATAGAAAGATGAGTTTTATAATCTTAAAACACATTTTACATCGAAATACAGCTTCACTTGTTCAAGTGGTTAAATAACTGTTTTAACCTAAATTCACAAAAATAATTATTTAAAATGGAGGTAATCAGTGGAAACTGGTAGAATTTTTATAACAGAAAAAGACTATTTAAGACTTACAAATTTAATGGGAAGTCATACTGATCACAATTTTGAAGATTTAGAAATCGAGTTAGATCGAGCCTCTATAATTTCAGATAATGATGTCCCCAAAGATCTTGTAACTATGAATTCAAAGATTAAATTTTTAGATTTAAAAACTAATAAGGATTCAATTATTACTATTGTATATCCACAAAATTCTAATACAAATGAAGCCAAGATTTCAATTTTTGCTCCTTTGGGTTCTGCTCTAATTGGTTTAAAGAAAAATCAAGAAATAAACTGGAAGTTTCCTAATGGCAAGACAAAGTCTCTAAAGGTTCTGGAAATACTTTATCAGCCAGAGGCTGCTGAGGATTGGCATCTCTAAGAGGTTATCAAATCTCTATTAAGCAAAAAGCGATAATGTTGGCATTACTAATCGCTGTATCGAGCGGTAGTATATATTTTGAGAAGAAAAAACACTTTTAGTATAGTTTGCCGTCAGGTCTTTGAGTTGTTAGTATTTTAAAGTACTTTATTATAAATATCCCAAAACCAAGCGTCCAAAGTCCACTTGCAAATTGCAAACTTCTTATATAAATGTCAGGAAAGAAAATAGGAACAAATACTCTTATTAAACTCCCCATCAGTATTGCTGAATATGATAAACAAGTCCAGAGGTCTGCTCTAATGATCCTACCAGTATNTCCCAAACTAACTCTTGTCATTATCCCAATCCCTACAACTCCTAATCCTCCTGCCATTAAAAGATGTAGTGCCGATTGTGTATAATAAACTTGGTCACTAAATAATCCTATCAACTCCATTAATAACTCAATATTTATGAGTGCTATTCCTATGTGTAACACATAAAGAATAGGAACATTAAAAGTTACCCAAGGTTTCCACAAAGCCTGTCTCGAAACATTAGCTATAAGTGCTAAAGTTAATATTGCTCCAAGTACAAATCTTGGGACAGCTTCAGGCCAAGGAATAACAATTAATGCTACAGGAATTAAACTTAAGGGGTTAATCCAATTCGGAAGATTTATGTTTATTCCCTCAATCTTCTTTCTAGTAAAAAATGGAATAACTCTGCCAGCGATCAAAAGAATGATAAATCGAATTAGGCCAATTGCGATTTCTCTACCTGACTCTTCTAGATAGTCCACAGAATAAAGGTAACCCCAGCTATGAAGAATCTTCGCTACAGATATCCCAAAGACAATTGGCATAAATACATTTCTTTGTTTTGGAAAACTCCATAATTTTTTTAGTAACATTAAAGATAGAACGGGAAAAAATAAGTTCATTATTAAAAACTGAAGATGTTCACTTTTAAAGATAAAGTATGAAAGTCTTTCCAATAACCAGCACGTGACCAACAACAAAAGACTTTTTCCTTGATATGGAGTAGAATTAGTCCAATTAGCACTAGCAGTTAAAATAAACCCTGCAATCAAAGCTCCAGTAAAGCCAAAAATCATTTCATGCCCATGCCAAAAGAGTGGATCAACAACAGCGAGCGGAATTGACACTCTCCCTAAATAACTAAGAACCCAAATGCTTGGATTAATAATCGCAATTAATGCTGCAAGAATAAAAAACGGCCTAAAACTTATGGATAATATTGGATTATTTTTTATCAAAGTAGTGTTCCTTTTACCCTTTAGTTAGCTACAGCTTCCACAACAAACATCAACTTCATTTAAAGCTTTAGGAAATAAGATATTATTTTCTGTTCCAATATGTTCCATAAGTTCACGCTCTAAAGTTTGCGCTCCTTGATATAATGCACTCCAACTTCCACATGCACCATCAGGAATCTCAAAGTTGTATGCCAATTTTCGTAATTCAAGTAGATTCTCCCCATGGCTCACATGTTCATGGGTCATTACAGAAATCGGTCCTTGTGCCATTGAACCTTTACCTGATTTTATCATAGGAAAAAGTATTTTCTCCTCTTTTTGCATATGAGATTCAAGCTCAAATTGCAATTTTATTAAAAAATCTGAAAGTCCAATTGGACACTCTGGTTTGTCAGAGTGTACCGACTCAACTTTTTTAGCAAGAGGAATCAAATACTCTAAGTCCTCTCGATGCTTTTTATGAAACTTTTCCAAAATTTCATCTACAAGAGTTCCAAGAGACATTTCATCCCACAAAAGACTATCACTATCTTTTGAGCCATCCTTGATAGCTGAAATTAACTCATTGGCATCAAGATCGTTTTCTCTACAGGCATCTTCTAATTTTTTCTTTCCTCCACAGCAAAAATCTAATTTATTTTTTATAAAGACTTTACTTGCCCCCGAATAGAGCGCAGCCCATTCTCCTAAAGAATTATTTCTTCCCAAGCTCATACCGACTCCTTTTTCTTTTAGTTCTCAACTACCAATTCGCTTTCAAGCTTTGGTTCACCTGACTTTAGTTTGTATAAACCAGTTTTATCTAATATGGCCAAAGCATAAAAAACAGCACCAAGAGCAAAAATCACATCACCTATAACTCTTAACCATCTTAGGTTCTGTATCAAATCTGACTGCATGACCTCGCTACCTCTTGCGTACCATAGACCAACTTCAAGAGACGCATCAAACTGAATCAAACCAATTGGAAGGAGACTTAAAATAATCATTAGTCCTAATCCAATATTCATTCCCCAGAAACCATATCCCATTATCTTGTCATTCCATTTACGTTCTTGGAATGTTGTTTGCACAATAAATAGAACTAATCCAAGAGAAAGAAGGCCATACACCCCAAATGTCGCTCCATGGGCATGAACAGCAGTTGTATTTAATCCTTGTAAGTAATAAAGAGCAATCGGAGGATTAATTAAAAATCCGAATATTCCAGCACCTACTAAGTTCCAAAAAGCTACTCCCACAAAGAAAGTAATTGGCCATTTATAGTTTTTTGTCCAACTCGTAAGTTTTTGAACTTTAAAAGTATGAAACGCCTCAAATCCAATTAGAACGAGAGGAACAACTTCAAGAGCAGAAAAGCATGCACCAATAGCACTAATTGAAATTGGTGTCCCACTAAAATATAAGTGATGAAATGTACCCGGAATTCCTCCAACTAAAAATATCGATGTCGAAAGTAAAGATGCTTTAGTCGCAGACCTAGGCTTAATTAAACCAAGTGTAACAAATATAAATGCTAATGCTACTGTTGCGAAAACTTCAAAGAAGCCCTCAACCCAAAGATGGACAACCCACCATCGCCAAAACTCCATAATACTTATGTGAGTCCTTGCTCCATAAAAAAGTCCTCCTCCATAAAAGAGTCCAATTGCAATAGTTGAAGCTGAAAATAAAAGAAGTAATTGCTTGTTATCTTTAGCAATCTTAAGAGCAGGAGCAATACATCTTAACATTAATGTTAGCCAAACACCTAACCCCACTAAAAGTAATATTTGCCATACTCTTCCTAAGTCAACATACTCGTAGCCTTGATGACCAAACCAAAAACTTAGATCAAAATCTAGTAACTGGTGAATGGCGAGTGCTTCCCCTGTTAGAGAACCAAAAACAACTACAAGTAATGCACTAAAAAGAAAGTTCACACCAAATAGTTGATACTTTGGATCCTTCCCACCATTAATTATAGGTGCGATAAATAGACCTGCTGCAAGAAAAGATGTAGCAATCCAAAATAACGCAATTTGAATATGCCAAGTTCTCGCTAATGTATATGGTAAGAACTTTGATAATGGAAAACCATAAAAGTCCTGCCCTTCAACAGTGTAGTGGGCAAGAATCCCACCAAGTCCTATTTGAAGAATGAAAAGAACAACTACAACACCCCAATACTTCCAAAGAGACTTCATTGAAGGTGTAAGTTTAAAGTTTTTAAGAGGGTCACTGCTTGGAAGTTCAGAGTTTACATCATCCTCTTCTTTTTTAAATGCATAATACCAAACAAGAAAACCTATAGAAGTTAAGAGTAAAATTACTGAAATTATTGACCAAAAAATATTTTCACTTGTCGGCACATTGTCTATTAGCGGTTCATGAGGCCAGTTATTAGTGTAAGTATGATTTTCACCAGGTCTATTCGCCGAAGCGGCCCAAGTTGACCAATGAAAAAAGGCCATCATTTTTTCTCTTCTCTCTGCAGAAGGTAAAACTTCCTCATGAATTGCATAGGCCTTTCTCGTTTCTCTCAATTCAGGACTATTACTAAATAAACTTAGGTAATACTCTTTTGTCTTCAAATAAGCCTGATATCTAATATCTGAGATTAAAACTTTATCATTTTCAACTTTTGACTCTCGGTAATCTTCTAACATCGAAGCTTTAACCAGCATTTTTTCTTGTTTTGAGAGATCATTAAAGCTTTTTCCAAGCTTATTTTGACTATAAATTGTTTGGTAATTCACTAGTTCTCTATGTAACCAGTCCGCTGTCCAGTCTGGAGCTTGATAAGCTCCATGCCCCCAAATAGAGCCAATCTGCTGACCACCAATGGATTGCCAAACTTCCTGACCATCTAAAATATCGTCTTTGGTATAAATAATTCCCTGAGCATTTGAACTTATACTTTCGTACAAAGGAGGCGCCTTTTTATATACCTCACTTCCAAAAAAACCTAATATTGTAAATGTCCCTACAAGAACAAATACCAATGTCCACCAATACTTTTTCATACAACCTCTCATTTAGATATATTTTATATATATTAATATATATAAAATATATCATTGTAAATATAAAATATGAATGGCATAAATAATTTATGCGATTAAAGACAAGAACAGACTATTGCATCCGAGTTTTAATTTACCTTCAAATAAATGAAGGAAAAGCGAGAATTCAAGATATTGCAGATAGTTATAATATTTCTAAAAACCATTTAAGTGTTGCAGTAAATAAACTATCTGAGCTAGGATATGTTATCTCAACTCTTGGCCCAAAAGGTGGAATTGAATTCAATAAAAATTATGAGCACAAATCAATAGGAGAGCTCGTTTCTCAAGTTGAAGGTTTTGAAATTGTCGAATGCTTTAATCCCGAAAAAAATACATGTAGTTTAAATCCAAAGTGCAAACTTAAAGGTATGCTTAATAAAGCAACAAATGCCTTTCTATTAGAATTAAAAAAGCACAAAATTAAAGACCTTGTGTGAGTACCTTTACATTTAACAACTAAATTGTCTCTTATAGAAGTAGTGG
>PAKC01000087.1 GCA_002706205.1 Halobacteriovoraceae bacterium | reverse complement strand
AAGTATAGCTATATTTGGTTCTCTGCCATTCATATTTTCTAATTTAGGTTTAACTTTGACTGATGCTTTTTTTGAAAGCATGTCTGGAATCACTACTACCGGTTCCACAGTAATAATTAACTTGGACACTGCACCGAAAAGTATATTGTTTTGGAGAGCTATACTACAATGGTTAGGTGGAATTGGTATAATTGTAATGGCAATAACATTAATGCCAATAATTAATGTTGGAGAAAAATATGAGTGAAATTAGAGAAAAAGTTAATGAAGTTTTAAACTCAGCAAAAAGCATTGTTTTTGGACAAGATGAAATGTTGGAATCGATAATAGCGGCTTTAATTTGTGAAGGACATTTACTTATTGAAGGAATGCCTGGGCTTGGTAAAACTTTAAGTGTTTCAACAATGAGTAGGTTATGTGATTTAAATTTTAATCGAATTCAGTTTACTCCAGATTTGCTACCAAGTGATTTAATCGGAACAATGATCTATAATCAGAAAAAAGAAGAGTTTTCGACAAAATTTGGTCCCATTTTTACCCAACTAGTTCTAGCAGATGAAATTAACAGGTCTCCTGCAAAAGTACAGGCCGCTCTTTTAGAGGCAATGGCGGAAAAGCAAGTCACAATTGGTGATAAAAGTTATAAGCTTGAGAGTCCTTTTGTTGTTTTGGCAACTCAAAACCCTATTGAACAAGAGGGAACATACAATCTTCCAGAAGCGCAACTGGATAGATTTATGATGAAAGTTCATGTTGGCTATCCTGACTTTAAGGCCGAAAAATCAATTTTAGACTTAAAAATGCAATCTTTATCAAATCTCTCTCCAATATTAAATAAAGATCTTCTTGGTCAGTTAAAAGAGGGAGTTGAGGGAGTTTATGTAGATGAAAAGTTAAAAGATTTAATTATTAAGGTGGTTCATGCTACGCGACCAGGTAATAAGTATTTTATGAAAAAATATGATGGAGCAATAATGGCAGGTGCCTCTCCACGTGCCGCAATATGGTTATATAAGATTTCAAAATTTAAAGCCTTTTTAGACGGAAGTGATTTTGTTTCACCAGAGCATGTCTTAAGTATTTCGAAGGCTGTGTTGGGGCACAGGGTCTTGCTTTCCTATGAAGCAGTTATAGATAAAATTGATGTAAAAGATGTTGTGTATGATATTGCAAGCGAGTGTTTATAAATGGACTTAAAAGAGATTGAGAAGGTTGTTGGCTCTATTCAGAGCCACTTGTTTCGAAACTCTAATTCATTTTCAGTTGGAATGCTGAAGTCACATTTCAAGGGTGCAGGAATTCAGTTTAAGGAGCATCAAGTTTACAACCCTGGAGATGATGTTCGTTTTATTGACTGGAAATTATCGGCTAAGACAAATACAACCTTTGTTAAGACATTTGAAGAAGAAAGAAATGTTGAAATCTATATTCTCATTGATGTTTCAGATACTATGCTTATGGGGTATAAAGGAATATCAAAGTTACAAGCTTCAATCGAATTGGCCTGTTTAGTTTATTTGCTTGCAGAAAAGTCTAAAGACAAAGTTTCAGTTCTTATTCATACCGATAGTACAAAAATTCTTCCCCTTAGCTCGGGACAAGAAGGAATTGTTTTGTTGATATCGCAGTTGCAAAAAATGAATATTCTCAATAAAGATGGAAAAATAAACTTTTCTTATGTCGCGAAGTTTGAGGATGATGAGCGAAAAAAAATGAGTGTTTTGAAAAGTCTTGTGGCAAAAGGAAAAGAGGTAATTATTCTTTCTGACTTTAGCCGTATCAAAGATGTTGAGACATTAAACAAACTCTTATATCGACCAAATATGCATTGCTTTATAATGGAGTCTCCTTTGGATAACACAGATCGGCTCCCCTTTTCGATTTTTGGCGTAAGAAATGGCAAAGATATTGTTACAAGAGTCAATAGACTAAAAAAAGATAAACTTTTTAAGGGAAGATATAAAAAAATTAGTGTTAAAGAGAGATATTTGGAGAAGTTTGTACGTGAGATGTTATAAAACAATTTATACTATAGTTTTTTTAGTCATATCTTTTTCTTGTTTTGCACAAGTTGGGCCAGTCATAAACAATCAAGAAGACAAAAACTTAGAGATTTTAGACTCTGTCGTTCCGTTGGGAGATGAGAGACGGCTACAGGTCGGCGAAATATATAAAGTTAAAATTGAATCTCAAAAACGTGTAGAGGATTTGAGGCAATATCAGTATAAAAAAATTAATAGCTTTATGTATGTAATGGATTTTTTAAAAGAGGATAAAGCAAGAGTTTTTGAAGTTTTTATTATTAATCCACCTAAAGAAAATAAAAAGAATCATGAAACTGAGCTTTTTACACCTATTGGTTTCCAACTTGTGTCTACAAAAAGTCAAACTTTACCAGAATATTTAAAAATTCCAATATCTTATGATTTAAAATCGTTACAAAGTATCTCTTGGAGGTGGTGGGCTGCTATAATAGGTATCTTCCTTTTTGTTGTGAGTTGGTTTTTATACCCAACTTTTAAAAAAATTCAAAAAAATAAGAAGAAAAGGAAGAGGAAAAAGCAAGAGGTTGAAAACTTGATCAGGCTTTTAGAAATGGCTAAAGAGAAAAAGGATTTTGAAGAAATATATTCAAAGAAAAAAGAAATTCTCAATAATTTGGATTTAGATAGAAGAGTGTTTAATGATTTTATAAATGAGATAAGATCAAAACAATTTAGAGCTGATTGGAAAGATTTAGACTTAGATAGCATAAAAAAGAAACAGCAAAAATTATTAGCTGATGGGATATCAAGTGGAATATAAAGCGGTTGAGTTTGGAATTCTTGGCTTAGTAGTCACTCTTTTGTGGACTATCGATTTTTGGAAAGTTTTGCATAAGTCAAAATTAGTTATACCCGTTGGGGATTTTAAAAGACCAAATTATGGACTTAAAATATTAACCTTTATTATTGGTTTATCTGGCTGGCTATTAATAAGTTTTTCTTTAACTGGGCCAAGAAAACCACTTAAAAACTTGCCTAGTAATATTGAGGTGAATGATATTTTTTTGGTCGTGGATGTGTCTCGATCAATGTTAGCAGATGATCTTAAACCAAATCGACTGGAGGTCGCAAAGCAAAAATTAAGAGATTTTGCAGCGTTAAGACCGACAGATAGAATTGGAATTATAATTTTTTCTGAAAAAGTATTTACTTTACTTCCTTTAACAACTGACCCCTCTCTTGTAGATAAAGTTATTGCCGATATTAAAATTGGCTTTTTGGGAAGTGGGACTAATATCGGTGATGCCCTCGCATTGGCCGTGGCCAGAGGACAAAATAGTCAAACAAAGAATAAGGTAATAATACTCCTTACAGATGGAGTCAATAACGTTGGGAATATGCCGCCGCTTGATGCCGCAAGAACAGCAAAAGATTACAATATGAAAGTTTATACAATCGGCCTTGGCACAACTAAGTCACGCTTGCCAATAGGTAGGGATGCTTTTGGTCGACAACAGTATCAGAATATCCCTGGAGGCTCAATTGATATAAAAACTTTAGATGAAATTTCAAAACTTACAGGTGGAAAAAGTTTTATGGCCGATAGTGAAAATAGTTTAAATGAGATTTTAAGTGAAATACAAAAACTCGAAAAAACAAAGATAAATAGTAGTAATCAAGTTGTTTATGATGAGCTTTTCTTTCCCTATTTATTATTTGGCGTTCTCTTGTTTTTACTAAGTGACTTAATGAAAAGGTTCTTGTTAAGGGAGGCTTTATGAGTTTTCTTCATATAGAATATTTCATTCCCATTAGTGTTGGACTTTTTATATATGCTTATTTTTATTTGAAACATAATAAGCGTTTTTTTTCCTGGGTAAAAGACTATTGGTTTTATGATCGAAGTGTAGCACACAAAATTTCTTCATGGATGTATTTGTTAGGTTTGTCTTTACTTATGCTGGCCCTGCTTGATCTAAGAGGTCCCGAAAAAAATATTAATGCTAAAACAGTCGATCAGAAAACAGTAATTCTTATTGATAGTTCTGCAAGTATGCTAGCTGAAGATGTCAGACCGAATAGGTTTGAGAAAGCGATATTACTTGTAAAGCATTACTTAAAAAGAGCGGTTGGACAAAAAATATCTATTATCGTCTTCTCTGATGGACAAAAAAAACTTGTTCCCTTTACTGATGATTACAATATTATTAACGCGAGACTGGACACATTAGAAGAATTAAATTTATCCCGTGGGGGAACTGGACTTTCATTGGCAATTCAAGAATCTGTCCAGTATTTTAAAAATACAACTGATGAAGTAGTTGGAAATATTTTAGTTTTTACTGATGCAGAGGAAACTGATGGTGGACTTAATATTGATATCCCTGATGATATTGCTGTCGGAGTTGTTGGAGTAGGGACTTCTAAGGGGGCAACAATACCAATCCGAAATAAGAGAGGAGTTTTTCAAGGCAACAAAAAACATAATGGGGAGGTCGTCATTTCTAAACTTGATAATAAGTTTTTAGAATCCCTAGGCGAAAAAATAAAGAACTACCGCTACTGGGTGGCAACGTCATACTCATTGCCAACTGATGAAATTATAAGTTTTTTTAAGGGGACCTTTCAAAAAAATTTGAGTTCTAATAGTTTTAAAATTCGACCCGTCTATATGCACCGGCTTGTTATTCCTGGTCTGATTCTCATAGGAGTTTCTTTTCTTTTGGGGCGGCGAAAAACTTTTATCATGCTTAGCGTTTTAATCTTTTCATTCTTTAGCTTTGGACAAGTTACTGTTCCAGGCTATCAAATGCCAAATAATAATATTCCTAGTGAAAAAGAAAAAGAGCCTGTTAAGTCTGAGGAAACCTTACAACTTGAAGAAGCGTTGGCTCAAGGAAGACTTGATGAAGAAGGAAAAAAAGCATTAGCAGCTAAGTTGTTAGAAGATAAATTTCCGGAAGATGCCAATGCTTTGTATGAGGAAACACTTCAGAAGGAAATTGTAAGTGATAATATTGAGCATCAATTTAATCATGCAACTGCATTATTAAATTTAGATACGAAAAATAAAGCTATAAAGAAATATAATGACATTCTAGAGCATATTGAAAAAAATCCATCAGATAAAAATAACGAAATTGCACAAATGATCAAAAAAAATATTCTTAAAGCCTTTCAGCAGCAAAGTGGAAAGTCTGGTAAAAGTGGGGATAAGCAAAAGAAAGAAAAAGATTCCAAAAATAAAGATAGTCAAAGCGGTGATTCACAAAATAATCAACAAGATCAAAAAAAACAGCAAAAGAAAGACCAGTCAGACAAAAACTCATCTGATCAAAAAAAAGATAAGAAGTCGAAGCAAAATGGTGATGATAAAGAAGACAGAAAAAAAGAAAATAAACCTGAAACGAGTGAGGAGAGGGGGAAAAGAAAAAAGAAACTTCCGGCCCTTTTGAAACAACTCATGAGTGATGATAATAAATTGCAGAAAAAAATGATTGATGCAGAAACGATGAAACGTAAGGGTAGAGAAAAAAAGGATTGGTAATGAAAGTTTTATTAATATTAGCTTTTTTCATAACTACTGCAGTGGCGGCTGAGTTAGATATAAATATAAATCCAAAAAAACCTGTATTTAATGAAACATTTACAGTTGAGTTTGTCATAAAAACTGATAAACAAAATGTGGAGCCCGTTATAAGCTTTGACCCTTTAGGTGCTGAAGTCGTTTCTAAGTCTGATGTTAGTACTTCCACTCAATATTCATATATCAATGGACGTAGTACGATTGAGCGAAAAATGGCAGTCACATACGAATTAATTGCTAGACAACCTGGGATGGCCTATCTGAGAAGCATTTTAGTTGAAGTGGGTGATGAGAAGTTGAGACATCAAACTTTAAATATTACTATTTTAAAAAATCCACAACCAAGTAAAAAAATATTTGTACGTGCTGAAGTAGATAAAAAAGAAGTTTATGCTGGTGAGTCAATCATAGCTAGATATTATCTTTACAGTCGTGCAGATGTTCCAGTTAGCTCAATGGAAATAAAAAAATTCCCCAAGTTAAATACTTTTTTAAAAAGATTTCACCAGGAACAAATATCTCCACAAAGAGTGAAGTATGATGGAAAAATTTATATTAGGCGAATCATGTATACAGCACAATTATACGCTCAAACTCCTGGGGAATATGAAATTGATCCCATTACAATGCGTGTAGCTTATACTAAAAATAGTAACTCATTTTCTGGATTTGGTTTAGGTTTTCAAATTGGTAAACCTATGTATAAAACGCTTATTAGTCCATCTGTTGAAATCAATGTTTTACCTTTACCTGCTCAGGGAATGCCTCAGAGTTTTACCGGACTTGTGGGTAAACACAGTTTTGAGCTAAAGATTAATAAAAACAAATTTATCGCCAATGAGCCAATTGAGTTAGATTTAACCATTCAAGGGCCTGGCGCGCTAGAATTATATGAGGCTCCGCATCTTCTTGATGATAAAAATTTAGAAGAGTTTGAAAAAAGCAGTGACTTAATTGTTAATAAAGATTTTTCTGGGACAAAAAAGATTGATTATACTTATTTGGGACGCGGAAATGTTGGATTAAAGAATCAGAAAGTTAAATTTTCATATTTTGATCCTGAAGAGAAAAAATATGTTGAAAAAACATTAAATATTGGAGATGTCACTGTTGCTAGTATCGGTGGCCAAAAAAAAGTATCTTACTCAGATGGAGTTAATAAAAACCCTTCAGTGCAAAATTCCTCGGTAGAAGTTTTAGATCAAAGCAAGTCATTTATCTTTAAGCCATTAACAAAAACATGGAATACCTTTTTGTACAATAAAAAAGAAATTTTTATTTTCTTTGTGGGATTATGTGTCTTGTTGGTTATTATGTTTGCTAAAAAGCTCTATCGGAGTCGAACTCCTAAGGAATATTCAATTTTTGATGAAATTGATAAGTTTGGAATTAATTATTCTCGATTATATAGATTAATTACTGAAAGGTACCCCTCTTTAACTATGAGTGAGGCAATTAAGAAACTGGGACTTTCTCAGGAAGGGGAACGGTACTTTTTAGACTTAATAAAAATGTTAAACGCTAGTTATGCAAATTCTGAAACTAAGACTAAAAATATAAAGATTCAAAAAAAATATTTTAAAGAACTCCAAAAGAAAATAGAAAATGCTTATTAAAACCAATATAAATAATTTTCTTACAGATATTCCAGAGTCACAAAAAGGTTATGGGGTTATTATTGGAAATTTTGATGGGGTTCATATTGGTCATGAGTATTTGTTAAAAGGATTTAAGAATAAGTGTAAAAAAGAAGGGGTAGACTCACTACTCGTTACCTTGTCTCCACATCCTTATTTGTACTTTAATCATAATCAACCATTTCTTTTGATGAGTGAAAAGGAAAAACTTCTTAAATTAGAAAGCTATGATCTGTCATGTATCGTTTGTCTTTCTTTCGATTCATCTTTGCAAAAGATGAGTTCAAAAAAATTTTTAGAAAATTTTCTATTAAAAATTCCTAAGCTTAAGCTAATTTACTTAGGACATGATTTTAAACTGGGAAGTGGCAAAGAAGAATCAAAAGGACATCTTGAAGAGTTGGCAAAAAGTTTAGAAAAAAATATAAGTATTTATCACACGACACCATACTGTTATGAGCAAGAGATCGTTTCATCCTCCCGAATAAGAAAATTGTATGGGAATGATATAGAGCAAGCAGCGAAACTACTAGGTGAAAACGTTTCCATTGAAGGACAAGTCGTCCCAGGAAAGAGTATCGGTAAAAAAGAACTTGTGCCTACTGCTAATATTGCAACAGACTCAACACTTATGGTGCCTAAAGAGGGTGTTTATATCACTGAGGTTATTATTGATAATGATAAATTTTCTAGTGTAACAAATATTGGATTTAACCCGACGATTGCTTTAGATAATAAGAAGACCATCGAAACACATATCTTCTTCTTTAATAAAGAAATCTACAATAAAAAAATCAAATTAGTCTTTATAAAGAAAATAAGAAATGAAAAAAAATTTAATGACCTTGATGAGTTAAAAAAACAGATTAGTAAGGATGTTGAGTATGCTCAACAATACTTTCGAAAGAACTCTAGTATAAGGTTGGCTTTGATTGGAAAAAATATTGCTCATTCTCGTTCTTCAATGATTTATGAAAAATTATTGGGAAAACATATTCATTATAAATTGATTGATTGTGTATCAGCAAAAGAAATACCAACAATTAAATCTTTAAAAGAAAATTATCAAGGTGTAAGTATTACTTCTCCATACAAAAAGTTTTTTTTGGATAAAGTTGAATTGGAGCCTCAAAACTTAGATTCAATTAATACTTTATGCTTTAGCACTGATAAAGTTTACGGAAAAAACACTGACATTTTTGCTATAAGAAAAATTTTACAAGAATATCTTGCAAAAGGTGTTGAGAGAATTTTTATATTGGGTGATGGCGCTATGTCGAATGTTTTACAAGATGAATGTACACATCATCAGCTAAAGTTTGAAGTTTTCTCAAGAAGAAAGAATAATCTAAAGCAGGATAGTCAGCTATTGATTCCTGATATAAATAATGGGGATTTGGTCGTAAATACCTGTGCTAGAGAATATATCTATAATGGCCCTGTGGAAGGAAAATTCTACTTTTGGGATATGAATTATGACTTAAAAGCTCATGAAAATCTCTTTGGCCATACCGACGTAGAATATAAAGATGGCTTATACCAATTAGAACTACAAGCAAAATATGCCCTAAGCTTTTGGAATCTGTAAGAAACCTTTAACTTCTGTTATCAAAAATCCGATAGTTAACTCATAAAAGGAAAATATGGTACGAGAAGAGTTTTTAAAGTTATTAACAAATAATGGTATTGCAACTTTAAAAGAAGTGCGACGTCTTACATTGAATAAAGATGAAGATGATATTACCGAATTTGAGTTATTAGATTTTCCTCATTTTGATGAAAATCGATTTGCTAAGCTTTGTGCTGATAAATTTCAAGTTACATTTATTGACTTAAAGAATGCCAAAGTATCAAAAGATACGATAAAAACTCTTCGTAAAAAAAATGTTATTAAATATCGTTCTATTCCTATTCAGGTAACTCAATCAAAAGTAACTTTGGCAACATATGACCCCACTGTTATTCAAGCTGGGTCTAAGGCGCTAATGGTCGACTTTAAACGACCAGTTGAATATATTTTAACAAATTTATCTTCTTGGCAAAAACTTTTTTCAAAAGTTGAAGAGTCTGTAGAAGAGTTAATAAAAACAATAGTTGAGATAAAGTCTTCAGAAGATGATCAACAAGAAGTAAAGGCAGAGGATATCGGCCAAGATGTTGTTACTTTTGTGAATAGAATCTTAGCAGAGTCTTTTGTAAAAGGAACATCTGATATTCATATTGAGCCCTATGAAAAAACTTTTAGAGTGCGATTTAGAATGGATGGAACTTTAGTAGAGGTAGCAAAACCTCCTAAGTCAATAATGTTACCTGTAATTTCTCGTTTGAAAATTATGGCCCAACTTGATATTTCGGAAAAAAGAAAACCACAAGATGGTAGAATAAAGCTCTCAATTGGAGGGAAGCCTATAGACTATAGAGTCTCATCTTTGCCAACACTTTTTGGTGAGAAGATTGTTTTACGGCTTTTGGATCAGTCAAACTTACAACTTGATATGACTAAATTAGGTTTTGAAGAAAAGCAGTTAGAGGTTTTTAAAAATGGAATTCATAAACCTTATGGTATGGTTTTAGTCACCGGTCCTACTGGTTCGGGTAAGACAACAACACTCTACTCTGCTCTGGCGGAACTTAACACTGAGGGAACAAATATTTCAACAGCTGAAGACCCATGTGAATTTAATTTAGAGGGGATTAATCAGGTTAATGTAAAAAAAGAAGTAGGTTTAACTTTTGCCTCTGCTTTAAAAGCTTTTCTCAGACAAGACCCAGATATTATTATGGTAGGTGAGATTAGAGATCTTGAAGTTGGGGAGATCGCTGTAGAAGCAGCACTTACGGGACATATGGTTCTTTCAACATTACATACAAATGATGCTCCAAGTACAGTGACACGATTATTAAACATGGGAATTGAACCCTTCTTAGTCGTTGCGGCTTTAAATTGTGTTGTCGCACAAAGGCTTTGTCGTAAAATTTGTATTAATTGTCGTGAAGTCGTCAATGTGGATACTGATCACTTGGTCGCTTGTGGCTTTGCACCAGCTTCTGCTGAAAAGGTAAAAGTATATCATGGTGTTGGCTGTGAAGTTTGTGGTGGAACTGGCTATAAGGGGCGTCAAGCAATTTATGAAGTTTTAGCGATGACACCAAAGGTTCGAGATTTAGTTTTAAAACATGCGAGCTCTGATGATATTAAAGCTCAAGCAATAAAAGATGGTATGAAAAGTTTAAGAATGAGTGCACTTACAAAAGTTGCACAAGGTTTAACAACAATTGAAGAGGCCCTAGCGAATTCAGCATCAGATAGTGAATAAGGAAATAAAAATGGCAGGTAACACAAAAACAAATACAAAGGCAAATACAGAAACTCATACTTCAACAAACCAAGGAAGTGCAAGTCATATACAAATACAACAACTTTTTAAAGTTATGGTTGATAATGGAGCTTCAGACTTACACATTACAATTGGCTCAGCTCCAGGAATGCGTATATCGGGTGAAATTGTAAAGGTAAAAATTCCTCCGCTGACAGCAGATGATACAAAAAGACTTGTTTATCAAATTTTAACAGAGGCTCAAAGAAGTGAGTTGGAAAAAAACTTAGAATTAGACTTTTCATTTGGTGTTAAAGGCTTAGCGAGGTTTAGAGCAAATTGTTTTTATTCTAAAGGTGCCGTTGCAGGAGTTTTTAGACAGATTCCAAGTCAGGTACCAGACTTTGATGCTTTGGGATTGCCAAATGTTTTATTAGAGATGACGGACGTCTCAAACGGTTTATTATTGGTAACAGGACCCACTGGATCTGGAAAGTCTACAACACTAGCTTCAATCATAGATAGATTAAATAAGACTGAGTCTGGGCATATATTGACGTTAGAGGATCCTGTCGAATTTGTTCATCAACATAAAATGAGCATCGTCAATCAAAGAGAGGTCGGGGTAGATACTTTAACTTTTGGGAATGGTTTAAGATCCTTGTTAAGGCAAGATCCTGATATCGTTTTGGTAGGGGAGCTTCGAGACGTTGAGACAATTGAGGCTGCTTTAGAAATTGCTGAGACGGGGCACCTTGTTTTTGGAACACTCCATACAAACTCTACGATTCAGACAATATCACGTATTATAAATGTCTTTCCATCTGATCAACAAGAGCCTATTAGAACACTTCTTTCATTTGTTTTGCAAGGAGTTGTTGCACAACAACTTATACCTAAGAAAGGTGGTGGGCGTGTTTTAGTTCAGGAAATTTTAAGAATGACACCGGCAATTAAAAATCTTGTTAGAGAAGACAAATTGCACCAGGTTTATTCACAGATGCAAATAAATCAAGAAAAGACAAAAATGGTAACTATGAACCAAAGTATTAAAAAAGCTTTGGACTTAGGACATATAACAAGAGAGGATGCTTTATCTTATTCAAATAATCCTGAAGAAATGCAAAAAATATTAGGCCTAAATAAGTAAAAGGAAAATAAATGGCCGTAGGAAAGTATAAATATAAAGGCATAGGATCTGATGGCCGTAAGGTCGAAGGTGAAATTGATGGCCGTGATATAAAAGAAGTTAAAAGAACCTTAAGAAGAAGAGGAATTAGGGTTCGAAAGCTTGTTGCACCAAGTATTCTTGATGTTGATTTAGGAATGCTAATGGTAGAAAAAGGTTTGGCCAAACCTTTTGGTATGGCAGAACTAAGCCGTTTTACAAAGCAACTAACCATTTTAATTGATGCGGGTGTTCCCATTTTAGAAAGTCTTGAAATTTTAGGAAAGCAAGAAAAAAATCCATCCCTAAAGACTGTTATTAAAAATGTTATTGATGAAGTTGGTCAAGGTAAATCACTAAATGAAGCGATGGCTTCGCAGAAAGGTTTCAGCAGGCTCTATACTGCTTTAGTCAAAGCTGGTGAAGCTGCAGGGATTTTAGATACTGTTTTGAGAAAACTAACTGAATTCATGGAGCGCCAAGAGGCAATTAAGAAAAAAGTTAAGGGGGCCATGACTTATCCGGCAATTGTTGTTGTTATAGGTGTTGTTGTTACATGGGGGTTGATGGTTTTTGTTGTTCCACAATTTGTGGGAATGTTACAAGAAAGTGGTCAGGAGATACCAGCTGTTACCCAATTTGTTATTGATGTGTCAGATTTTTTTCGTGAATACACCTTAACGTTAATCCCCTTAGTTGCAGGATCTTTATTTGCTTTTTTGAATTATATTAAAACTCGACAAGGAAAAATTTCTTGGGATCGTTTTGTAATGAAGACTCCACTTTTTGGAGATATTGTCATTAAAGGGGGGCTTTCCGGAATGTTTAGAACCTTAGCGACAATGCTGGGTGCAGGTGTACCCCTAATAGATTCTTTAGATATATGTATTGATACTATGGATAACACTCAGATGTCTAAAGATATGAAAATTGTTAAGGAAGCAGTTGTAAAAGGAAAGTCGATAACTGAGCCTATGGGGAGAATTAAGTATTTTCCACCTCTGGTAAATCAAATGATAAAGGTTGGGGAGTCAACTGGTAATTTAGATGAAATGCTTATAAAGGTTGCTGATGTCTTTGAGCAAGAAACTAACGATACAATTGATAATCTGACAAAACTAATAGAGCCACTAATTCTTGTCGGTTTGGGGGGAATTATTGGAACTGTTTTAATTGCTATGTATTTACCAATATTTATGTCTGCTGGGGGGGCTTAGAAGAGAAGAAAAACAGAGCATTTTAATTAAGTTATAAGTGCTTGATATATATGAATTCTATGAGAAAATTATAAATAATTAAGTTTAAATATTAACAATTTAACCGAAAATATTAAGAAGGGATTTATAATAATAAGGAGTTTTGTGTTCTAAATACTCAAAGCTTTTTAGATGAAATTATTTTTCTTAACTCTTAATGTTTAGGAAGGAGAACTACATGAAAAAAATTGTAAGCCAAATGGGGCAAAAAGGTTTTACTCTGGTAGAGCTGATGATTGTTGTTGCAATTATTGGTATTTTATCAGCAGTAGCTGTACCAAACTTCAAGCGTTATCAAGCGAAGTCAAAAACGTCTGAAGCAAAAATTCAACTTGCCGCTGCTTATACAGCAGAGCAAGCTTTTTATGGTGACTTTGGAATCTACCACAACTGTTTTCAGTATATGGGGTATGATCCATCAAATGAAGTTAACAATAGATACTTTGCGGTTGGGATTGCTGTCAACGCAGCTGTTGATGCGACAGCGTATGCCTCAGCTGTAAATTCAGGACTGAATTCAACAGATTGTTCAAGAACTTTAGCAGCAAATAGTACAGTTGCTTCTGATACAGCAACATGGTTCCCAGCTGGAAAAGGTTCTGGGGGAGTTGTATCTGACTCTTCGGCAAATCTTAATGGTTCGGCTTTAGGTGATCAAACAACTGGTAACCAAACATTTGTTATTACGGCTGCTGGTATTGTTAGTGCTGACTTTACAGCTGATGGTGAAATGGCAGAGATTAGAGTTGATCAAGATAAGCAATATCTTGTTGCTGAGCCTGGTTATTAATAATTAATTTTATTTAAAATATACCCCATTTTTAAAATGGGGTATATTTTTTTTCCAGTTTAATAAAATCTTTTTATCTTTTACACGTTTGACGTAATCAAGAAAACTCTTACAAGCTTTATGCTTATCATTTTTGCAAAAGGCTTTTAGGTCTCTTCCTAAAAAATTTTCCAGAAAAAAAGAATGGATATTTCCATCCTTAAAAGAATTAAGATAGTTATAAAATGTTTTAGAATTTTTGTTTTTTTGAAATTCTAAACCTGCAAGTAAGATATTTTTATCCTCAAAATTTGAAAATTTGTTTTTAAATAAAAACTCTTTTTCCTTATAAGAAAATTCGGAACTAATATAAATCAACATTGTATTTATATAAACATATTTATAAGTTTGGTTTGTTCCTACAATAAGGCATTTTTGATCTAACCATTTTTTCCCATATTTAGCTGCAATATCCGTATAACCCAAATAGAGTCCTTGAGTTGTGAGTGATTGAAGTACACGACACTCACTTTCAATTTTTTCCATAAAAATGAAATAGTTGAGTTTACTGGAGCGCTGAGCACCATAGATATGACAAGTGATAACTAAGGGAATAAGGACTAAATAATAATACTTCGTGAATTTTTTTTGAACAAGTATTCCTAAAAGTAATAAGAAAGAAAATCCGTTGGCCAAAGCATAATAGGTTTGAAAACCAACATTAAGAACATTTGATTTGTGCCCGTAAAGTGTGATGAATACGCCCAAGGATATTAAAGATGAATAAATGAAAACTCGTCTGTTTATTTTGTAAACGAACATTAAAAATAAAGGTAGGAGGATAAGTACAGTGAGGTTGAAATATGAGGTTACACTATAAAAACGAGAGTAAAAAAAAGGTATAAAAAAACTTTTGTAATGTAGGCTGATTGAAAGCAGAATTCGATCTAATTGGAAAGGTGTTGATCCAAGAACGACGCCAGTCCTTCCAGTATGAAATAAATAGTAAAAATAAAAATTTAATCCAATGACAACAAAGAAGCTAACAAAGTAGGGAAATATTTTGTAGATTACTTTTGTGATTTTTTCTCTCTGCTCAAAAAAGAGAATATAGGCTTTTAGGATTATAAAAAGAGCATTAATTGGTTGAGATAATAAGGATAACAAGTAAAAAGTGTAAGACAATACTTTTTCTTTTGAAGAATTTAAGTATGACTTTCTAAAAAAATAAAATGCAGCTAAGATAAAAATAAAACTCAAAATATGTTTTCTAGATGTATAAGCAACGTAGATATTATAAATCATGGGGTGTGTGAAAAAGAAAAAACATAAGAAAATAGAGACTCTTGTTGAAAAGAAAAATTTTAAGCAATAATACAAAAGAACAGATGTTACAATGAGAAGAAAGATATTATGAATTAAAGGAAAAGCAGTAAAACCAGTTAAGTTGATAATGAGAATATCAATATAATGGGATATATCTCGCACGGGTTGAAAGTCATAAATCTTACCGTCTTGAAATAAAGAAAGATAATCAGATAAATTATTAACTTTTTCTAAGGGCTTTATAATAACATCTTCATCAACCATCAAGGCTTTTGATGTGAAAGGAGTTATATAGGAAGCAAGATAGAGAAGACAGATAATTAAAAGAAAGATTTTTTGATAAATTTTTTTCATGGCCATTATTTATTCTTTTTTATGAAATTTAAATTTTAGAAATTCATTTTTTGTTCTGTAGCCATTTTTATCCCTAATATAGGGTTGGCCATATAAGTCAGTAGTTTGACAATTTTCTTTATTTGAATTTAGACATTTTAAATCCAGCTCAGCTTTAATAGTATAAAGATCATACCGAAGCTTTTCCTTAACAGGACTATCTTTGGGTTCCCTTTCGTACATATCCTTAACAATATCATACATGAGTTCTAGATCATTATTAATGGAAAATAAAATTTTATTTGCCAAGCTTTTTATAAGTGGAGGAGATTTGGGATGATATAATAGCTTTTTGTAAATTTGGTATGAAGGTTCAAGTTCTTGGAGTTCAAAGGCCAATAAAAAAGCATAATTATAGAGAAGCTCAAAATCATTGGGATAATATTTCAAGCCTTTTTTAAAGATATATCTAGCACCTTCCAAATCATCTTTTACAACATTAAGATATTTTCCGGCAAATTGATAGGCTTTAAGAAATAAAGGGTCAAGATTAGTTATGGTATTAAACCTTAGAAACATCCATGAATTTTTATCTTTTAAATTATAATGTTCAGTATCAGATTCAATCAGAGTGACAATCCAAAAAAAGTCGGAAAGAAGTCTTTTCTGGCCAAGAGAAAATATAGAAAGAATCTCTGATTTGATATTCGTCGCAGAAATTTGCTTTGCAATATTAATTTCAGGCTTTGGTGTGTTCTCATTAATGAAACCGGCTGTTAAGAAAAAAAACAAAAAAGCAATATACATGAGAATATAATATTTTAGAGATTTCATTGCCAAATTCTATCAGAGATATAATCATAAGAACATGCTTGAATTTAATGATGTGACTAAAATATTTAATTCAGATTTATTAAAAAAACCTTTTATAGCACTTGATAAGGTAAGTTTTGAAATCAAACCTGGTGAAGTTATTGGCTTTTTAGGGGCAAATGGTGCTGGAAAAACAACATCAATAAAGATGGCAATGGACTTTATTCGGCCAAGTTCTGGACAAATTAGTTATCATGCTGATTTGGGGCGTGATAAGGTAGATGCTTTTAAGAGAATTGGATATTTACCGGAGCGACCTTTTTTTTATCCCCATATTACAGGTAGAGAGTTTTGTCATTATATGGGAAGTCTTTCAGAAGTTTCTCGCAAGAGCATAATTGAACAAATTCAATATTGGGGACCAAGGCTTAAAATAGATTTTGCTTTAGACCGAGTGATTAAAAGTTATTCAAAAGGAATGCTACAAAGGATAGGATTTTTAGCCACATTGTTACATAGACCAAAATTAATTATTCTAGATGAACCTTTGTCAGGACTTGACCCTATTGGAAGAAAAGAACTAAAAGACATAATTACTCAAGTAAATAAAAAAGGAGTTACAGTTTTTTTTAGCTCTCATATTATCTCTGATGTAGAGGAAGTTTGTAGCGAAGTTATTTTTTTAGAAAAAGGAAAGCTTGTTTTTAATGGTGAAGTTCAAAAAATTATTAATGAGCATTTGAAGATGGAGAGTATTGTTCGTTATGTTAAGGAGGGGAAAGTTCTGACTCACAAAGTAGCCGATAATGAGAAAAGAAATTTTATCGAGAGTTTGATAAAAAATAATTTCGAATTGGTATCAGTTACCCCTGAAAAGCCAACACTTGAGGAGATTTTTTATAAAGTTAAGTCGTCATGATGTATTTAAATAAAATTGCAATTATCGCATATTATACCTTTCGTGAAATTATAAAAAGTAGAGTTTTACTTAACACTCTCATACTAGGTCTTGTTTTACTTTTTACTACATATGTAGCATTAAGCTTCACTTATGGAAGCCCGGAGAGAGTCACTTTGGATTTTGGTATGGGAATGTTAAGTTTAAGCTCTGTTGGAATCGCTATCTTTATGGGGGTTGGGCTATTATCTAAGGAAATTGAAAGTCGTACGGCATATATGATTATTTCCAGACCAGTCAAAAGATCTGCTTTTATTTTAGGAAAACTTTTAGGCTTAGGAAGTATTTTAACGTTAAATATTTTTATATTGAGCAGTTTTACTTTGTTTTTATACTTTTTTGTTGGAGGAGAATTTCAACCCTTAATACTATGGACAATATTATTTACAATTCTTGAGTCTTTATTAGTTCTTTTTATCGTTGCACTATTTTCCTTACTTGCGGGACAGGCCATTTCCGTTATTATGACTATTGGTTTGTATGTAAGTGGACATGCTATCCATTCAGCAAAAGAGGCTTTAGCGGATAAAAGTATTGTGTTAAATACATTACTAGAAGCCTATCATTATATTTTGCCAGGTTTTTATAAGTTAAATATAAAAGACTTTTTATTGTATCAAAAAGAACTTCCCTACATGTATTTGTTGAATATTTTTACTTATGGAGTCATTTATTCAGTTGCTTTAATTTTATTATCAGTAATTATATTTGAGAGAAAAAACTTAGACTAAGGATCTTATGAGTTTAGAAAATAAAAGTTTATCAATAGTTATACCTTGCTATAATGAAGAAGAATCATTAGCATTGCTTGACTCAAAACTGAAACCTCTTTTAGAAAAATTTCCTTATGAATATGAGTTGATTTTTGTCAATGACGGAAGTACGGATAACACTGAAAAAATTATTAAAGATTTATTTAAGCCTAAATATCCAGTCGTTTTAATTAGTTATAAAAAAAACAAAAACTTGGGGGGGGCAGTAAAGGAAGGAGTAAAAGTTGCTAAGATGCAATATACTGCTGTTATTGACAGTGACTGCTCTTATGATCCTTGTGATATTTTAAAAATGTATGATTATATTGATGATTATGATGTTGTCAGTGCCTCTGCTCATCACCCTAAAGCGAAGTTTAATTTTAATTTGCCATGGTATCGCTTGCTTTTGTCAAGTGGAGTCATGTGGTTGTATACATTAGTAACCTTTAAAAAGCTTTATTCTTTTACGAGTATGTTTAGAGTTTACAAAACGAGTCTTTTAAAGGAATTGAATCTTGAAAAAAATACTTTTGTCGGAATGACCGAAATTATTATCAAACTTATAAAGAAAAAAGCGAAAATACTAGACTTTCCAGCTGATAGTAATTATCGAACTTTTGGAGTGTCAAAGATGAAACTTAAAAATACAATTATAAGTCATTTGACATTTTTGCTAGAAATCTTATTAGATAAATTAAGAATCAGAAAACTATGAAAAAAATTTTTGTCGTAATAGGAACTAGACCAGAAATCATAAAGATGTCGCCTGTTCTTCCTTTCATGGAGGAAAAGTTTAAACTAGAGATTCTTTATACGGGGCAACACTATTCTAAAATATTAAGTGAAAAAATATTTGAGGATTTACAGCTTAAAATTCCAAAATATTATCTTAATTCAAAAAGCACAAACTCCTCGACTCAGTTGGGGGATATGATAAAGAAAATTTCGAAAATTCTTGTGGAGGAACTCCCAAGTGCAGTTGTTGTTCATGGAGATACTAATACCACTTTAGCTGGAGCCCTTGCGGCTAATAAACTTAATATACCTGTTGTTCATATTGAATCAGGTGCACGCTCTGGTAATAAAAATGAACCAGAAGAGCTCAATCGTATCCTTGTTGATCAAATTGCATTTATAAATTTTCCTTTCGATGCAAACTCTAAGCATTCACTACTAAAAGAAAATATTAGAAAAAATATTTTTTTATTACCAAATACTGCCCGAGAAGCAGTTAAAAGAAATATTAAAATTGCCAAACAAAAATCACAAATTCTAAAACGTTACCAACTTGAGGGAACGAAATATGTACTGTCGACATTGCATCGGGCTACAAATACAAATAACCCTACAGTGTTGAAAAAGTACATACTATTGATAGAAAAAGTATCACAACAATACAAAGTTTTAATTCCAATGCATCCAAGAACAAAAAAACTCTTAAAAATGCATGATTTGTCGTTACCCAAGAATGTCAAAGTTATCCCACCTGTAGGCTATCTTGATTTTTTAATTTTAATGCAAAAAGCTTTTTATATTATTTCGGATTCGGGGGGGGTTGTTGACGAGTCACTCGTCTTGAATACTCCATTATTTATATTTAGAAATGAAACCGAAAGAGATGACGTTATTAGCCTAGGAAAGGCAGCCCTGGTAAAACCTAGTTGGGGAAAGAATGCGTTATTCAAATTTATAAAGACGAAAATGAGTGATGAAGAGATAAAGAGAATGAAAGATATTCGAGGTAGTTTTAAAATTTTAGCATCAAAAAAAAATGTCACAAATTATATATAAGATGATTAAATAGTTAGAATGGATATTCTAGAATTATATATTAAATCTTTTTCGGCCATATTTGGTTTACTTGTTGGAAGTTTTCTTAATGTTGTTATTTTAAGAGTTCCTCGTAATCAAAGTATTGTTAAACCACGATCATCATGTCCAAAATGTCATAAGCAAATTAAATGGTATGAAAATCTTCCCCTTGTTAGTTATATATTGTTGCGAGGAAAATGTTCTCACTGTAAAGCGAAAATTTCTTGGCGTTATCCATTGATTGAAGCTTTGGTTGGATTAATATCGTTACTCCTTGCTCCATCGAGTTTAAATATTGAGGCTTGGCTTAATTATATTTTTTATTTTTCCCTTGCCTGTGTTTTTCTAGCACATTTTGTGATTGATGTTGAGCATCAACTCTTACCTGATAAAATTAATTTATTTTTTTTAATCATTAGTATTCCGTATGTGCTTATTAATTTTCCTTTATACCACTGGCTTGTTGGGGGGCTAATTGGCTTTTTGGGCCCTTTGGGTGTGACTTATTTTTATTATAAACTGCGTGGTCAGCTAGGACTTGGTGGTGGAGATATAAAGTTTTTTGGAATTTTAGGATTGATCTTGGGTCCCGTAGGAATATTGAATAATATATTTATGAGTTGTATGTTAGGTTCAATAGTCGGAGTTGTGATGATTCTAAGTAAGAAGTTAGATAAAGATGTCCCATTTGCTTTTGGGCCATTTATTATTATTGTCGCAAGTCTTCAGATATTTTTTCCAGAAGTTGTTGAGTTAATTAGTCCAGTTGGTCTTTAATAACATTTTGCACTAAAACCTTGAATTTGCAAAGGAAATCAAGCTATAATAAATTACTGTACTAATTTCAAGGAAGAAAATTTTGTCTAGTCTCTTAAAAAAAATCAGTGATCTCAAAGTGAACTTTGAAAAAGGTCAACTTTTAGGAGTTGATATTGGCCTCAGTTCTGTAAAGCTTGCTGTTTTATCAGAAATTAAAAAAGGCAAATATAGACTTGATAAATTCAGAAGTATTCCTTTGAGTGAGGCAGCTATTATAGAAGATGATATCCAAAAGCCCGAAGAAATCATAGATGCTCTTGTACGCATTCTAACAGAAGAGAAAATTGGAAAAAAAATTGCTTGTCTTGGGATGAATGGGCCAAATACAGTGACTAAAAGACTTCAGGTACCAGATGGCCCAATGGATGATGTCGAAGATAATATTTTGTGGGAGTCTGAGCAATATATACCTTTCGGAGCAGACGATGCAGAGATTAGCTTTTCTATAATTAGAAGAATTGAAGAGGAAGATGTTGTTGATGCTATTGTTGGGGCTGCACGAATTGATGTCGTTGAGAGATATCAAGAATTACTTAAGGAAGCTGGATTAACAGCAAAGATTGTAGACCTTAATGTTTTTGCCATTGTTAATATCTTTGAACTTGTCTTTGAAAATAGTCTTGAAGAACTCTCTAATGAGGGGGCCATTATTATTGACTTTGGTGCACAATATACCTCTGTTATTGTTTATAAAAATAATGGACCTGTTTTAACCAAAGAAGTACCCATTGGAGGAGTTCTTCTTACTGAAGAAATTCAAAGAACTATGGGGGTAAGTTATGACGAGGCTGAGGATTTAAAAATTCATGGAGATGATAATGGTAATTTACCCGAAGAAATTTTAGGAATATTAGAAGTTCACATAGAAAAGCTTATGGATGAATTAAAAAAAGTTTTAAACTTTTATATTGCCTCAGGCTCAAGTGAGCAGGTCGGAAGGTGTTATATTACAGGGGGAAGTGCTAAATTACCAGGTGTTAAAGAATCACTTGAAGAGTTAATAAATATAGATGTTGAAGAAATTAATCCTTTTGAAGTTATTGGTATTAAAAAGGCATTCGACGAAGATGAATTAGATGATATAGCCTCAAGTGGTTTAGTTAGCTTGGGCTTAGCGATGAGAAAAATTTAATGATTGAAATTAATCTTTCTCCTAGCGAGAAACAAAACAATATTACAAATGTCGCAGGTATCAACTTAAGTTTGATAAATGTAAGATGGGTTATCCCAGCTGTAATATTAATTTACACTATTGAATCAATGATTGGTTTATATTTTAGTCCTCAAGTTAAACAACTAGACCAAAAAATCAAAAAAAATCGCCAAGAAGTTAAAGAACTAAAGGCAGAAGAAAGAAAGTATGTAGATATTAAACGGCAGGTAGAAGAACTTGATGAGCAAGAGAAAAAGCTTGCTGCTAAGATAAAAGTCGTCAGAGAAATCATTGATAAGAGGCAAAATCCATTTAATGTTTTAAAGTATATTGCAGATAATACCCCTGATGATGTGTGGATTGTGGAACTTGAAATTAGTGATAGAGTCTTAAAAATGAAGGGCTTTTCTAAGTCTTGGAAGAGTATTGGTAAATTTATTGAAAACTTAAAGAACTCTATCTTTTTCAGTGGAAATACAGAATATATAAAACCACAAGATTTGATAGGACAAATCGAAAAAAATAGAGTTGAGGTGTTTGAGATTACAACTTCAATTGTGAGTTTTAAATGATTGATTCTCTTGTAAAAAATATTCATTACTTTTTGCTTCTTTATGCTGTGTTTATAGGTTTTACAGCATTTGAAGATTTAACTTTAAAGCTGGAAAATACTCAGAGTGAATATGAGTCCACAGAGGTTCAATTAACTAAAGTGAGAAGAAGTTTAAGGCAGGTAAAGCAATTTGAAAAAAACCTTCAAGACTCAAAAAATAGAGTTAGTGAGATTATAAAAAAAATAGAGACGATTCAAAAACAACTTCCTCCGACAATTAATGATGCTCAGGTAAGTGATACACTTACTCAGTTTGCAGATGAATTGCGTATGAAGGATCCCAGTCCTACCCCTAAGCAAGAAGTTGATTATCAATTTTATGCTTCTAAGAATTATATTTTTGATGTTAAAGGAACTTTTTTACAATTTTTAATATTTTATGAAAAACTCGAAAAACTAGCTTCTGAGGGAAGAATCTTAAATGTGCAATATTTACGTATGAAAGTTGCTGATGATGCAGATGATCGTAGTCGATTTCAAATTTTAAATCTATCTACAACTGTAGAGGCTTATCGTTATAAAGAATTTTCTGTCGAGGAGCAAGAATGAAAATATTTTTTTATATCATTTTTAGCCACCTTATATTGAATTTAGCGGTACAAGCAAGAACTGATGAAATATTCAATGGGCATACAAGCATTAAAGAGCCTTTTGAGTTAAGAGACCCTTTTCAGCCACCAAAATTTAAGAGTAAAAAAAATAAACGAAGTGTTCAAAGGGCCAGAGGGGTTTTAAATAACATACCAAAGCTTGAAGAAAAATTTGATCTAGATAAACTTATCATTTCTGGTGTTTTAATCGGGAAGGAAAGAAGAGTTATGGTCAAAATTCAGGGAAAAAAAGGCGTTTATACCCTAAAAGAGGGAGAGCGGTTTGGTGTTGATGGCCCTGAAATTAAAGCTATTTTACCAGGTGGAGTTATATTAGTTGAGCGTATTACTAATATATATGGAGAGCCAGAATATATTGAAACGGTTGTTCCTATTTCAAAATAATATTGCTAGGATTGAATAAGGACATAACTTTAAGGAAGAGGTTATATGTTTAAAAGGAATTTATATTTATTATTCTTGATTTCAATATTTGTTTCAAGTCTACATGCTTATTCTTCAGCAGAGGTAAAGTCTGTTAACTTTCTTCAAGAAGGAGAGGTTTCTAAACTCATTATCGACTTTACAGATCAAGTCGTGGCGGAAAAAAAGCATATTAAGTCTGATAAACAAATAATTCTTGATATTAAAAATGTCTCAGCTCAAAAGAGATTTTTAAGAGGAATTGACACATCTGAGTTTAGTGGAAGTACTGTTTATATTTCACCATATTTTAAGCCTGGAAGTAAAAATGATCTACGCTTTGCGATTCAATTAAGAGATAACGTAAGGTCATTT
>PAKC01000086.1 GCA_002706205.1 Halobacteriovoraceae bacterium | reverse complement strand
TTTTAAAACTAATTATTATTCCTCTATTCTGTGCCTATGAAAATCTTAACAGGAGATGATTATGATTCACGTACGTTTTAAAAATTTAGAAAAATCTGATTTTGCTCAAAAAAATGTTTTTGAAAGAACAACTCCAATCCTAGAAAAGTTTCCAGAACTTAAAAAAGAAAAGATCGATTTTGACTTATCGATGATAAGTTCTCCTAAACAAGTTGGGCCAGGCACATTCTCCGTTAAAATTCACATCAAAACTGGCCAGTATAAAGGGATCATTCTTGAAAAAACATCTTCTCATCTCTACATTGCCTTAGCAGAAGTACTCGAAAGCCTTCACGAAAGGTTGAGAAGGCATGATGAAAAGTTAAGAAATAATCAAAGAAAAATTCAAAGAAAAAAGAAATCGAAAATACACCGACACAACCCTTATGAAGAGATGTTAAACATTGAAATTCCCAGAAAATTTCGACCGCATATTTCTTAATTTAAACTCCCCCTCTTCTTATAAATAACTCACGAGGGGGATTGTTTTATTTTAATTTTGCTTCATACATAAAAATCATATTAGTCCGAGGGCCATATCCCCCAAATGCTTTTTTAGTACAAACAATGTCTCCTTCCTCAACATGGCTTAAGACATCAGTTGATTGAATATCTTGTGGAACCAATGACGTGATAAAGTTTACTTCTCTAGCTGTACTTTCACTAGAGATGATTATTTTCTTTTTAGCTACAACAAACTTTACCGCTTCTAAACCTTGAGTTTTAAGTTCCTTACTAAATCCATAATCGGAATCTTCAACAATTTCAAAACACGTTTCAGCAGCTTGTACATTCCAAGCACTTACAAGAAACAAAAACATAAAAAACGATTTCATATACTTCTCCTTAATCATAAAAATAAATTCAGCAAACTATATGCCTTAGGACGAGAAAGATCAAAAAATTTAAAGTTAAAATGAAATTAGACAATCCTTTCCTTCTCTTGATAAAACATTAAGTTCTAAAAACTCTATCTTAGAAGGAATATATGTTAATTGGTGGTTTATCTGAACAGGAAGTTCAAAAAATTAAAAGACTTCTTGAAACGGAAAACATTTCTTACTTAATAAAAACAGATACTTCTATTTTAGAAACTAATTCAGAGTCCATTCAACATAATCTGAGACACCTCAATTCTCCATCTATTTCAACCCATATTCTAGCAATAGAGCTATCTGAAGACGCCTTCAACAAGATGAGTCAAAAGCTTAAAAACGAACTTTTAGAGTTTGGAGTTTCTGACGAAGTCCCCCAAGAGCTTGAACTGACGGAGGAAACGCCGCAAAATATTCAGTCAGAAATCACGAAAGGCAATAAAAGAATAATTGGACACAATCTTCTTCATCAAATTATGCTCTTTGCTGGAGCCTTTATTATTTACCTCGTTTTTAAGTCTTTTCTTCTATAAATCTCTTCATCCTCAATTGTCTGGCCATTTTCTATATTGTTTTTCCCACTACAAATGCTAATAATTATCCCTAGTTAATATACAGAGAAGGAGCTAGGGGTGAACCCGTGGATTAATTATCATCACCTTTATTATTTCAAAATGATCGCTCAAGAAGGAAGTGTGTCCAAAGCAGCTGAAAAGTTAAGAATTGGACAACCTACTCTAAGTGCACAACTTAAACAATTTGAGGAAAACCTTGGCATTCAATTATTTGAAAGACAACACAAAAAACTTATAATAACAGAGCAAGGAAAGGTTGCTTTTGATTATGCTAAAAATATTTTTCAGATGGGTTCTGAGATGTATGAAGTTTTACATGATCGCGTCCTTCCCCTTAAACCCAGATTACACGTCGGAGCGCTAGATAGTATCCCAAAACAGTTAATTATTCTTCTTACCAAAAAAGCTTTAAAAATTTCTCCCTGTCAAATTACCTTAAGTGAAGGAAACGCAGATGAACTTCTCAGAGAGCTCATCACCCACAGAATGGACTTGGCCATTACAAATTCACTTCCCACAGGAATTGACGCCAAAGGAATTTTTCCTAAACTTCTTAGTAAAAAAAATATTGCTATTTATGGTGCCCCCAAATTTAAACATCTCAAAAAAGATTTTCCCCACTCAATTTCAGGGGAACCCCTAGTTTTTCCAACCTATGATAGTAAACTTCGTCCTGACTTAGATCATTGGGCCAAACTCCACCAAATAAGTCTTAATATCATCGTCGAAAGCCAAGATATTGCTGTAAAAAAGCTTATGGCCATAAATGAGATAGGCCTGATTGCTGCTGCTCCCCACTCAGTAAAAAAACAAGTCAAAGTCGGTGAGCTGATCGAAATTGGAAAATTGCAGGGTGTACATGAGGAGTTATACCTTTTATCTACCCAAAGAAAAATGCCAAATTTTATTGCCCAACATTTAATAGAAAAATTTACTGTATAGATAGAAAAGATACATCTTATTTATTTTATCTATTTTAACAAAACAAAAGCTTAATTTATATTCAACTCCGATGACGACTAACAATGGAGAAAAAAATGAAGTTTTTAATGATGCTTACTTTTCTTATACCGACTCAATTCATTTTAGCTATGGATTGTAAATATGCTGGACCTCAAACCCCCAGAGATATAACATCTAAAGTCGGAACAAACTCAAGTATCTTTAATATGGCCACCCAATTTAAGAATATGAATTTATGTAATATACATTTTCACAAAAATGCGGAACACAAAGGACCAGAGTTTTCCTTAAGCTCCAAAGATAAAAAATATGGTGGTTTTAAATGTAATCAAATAAATAAATTAAGCCAAACAGAGCTGAAAACTCCCAAGAAAAAAGCATGTCAAAATATACGTCCAGGAGACACAATTGAAGTTCACTGGGTTTACACTTCATGTAATACCTCACCTGGAGAAGGGCTAGGCTCTTGTTCATCTTCTTCTTGCGCAAATCCTCAGCTAAGAGTTGAAACGCAAGTTTTTGTTCTTGTTAATAATAATGAAGAGCTCGATTTTAACAATTTTGATTTGGCTCCCAAAAAAGTCAATGGAAAATATCAGGCCAAAAAGATTCCTACAGGTAGCAGTCCCATAGAGTTTTTAGGTTCAACAACCGGACCTCAATATAATAACAAGACAAAATGTTCTCCACTTCAAGTAGACTCTCTTCCCACCCCCTCTTTGAAATATAGAGGGGGTCTTAAAACTAAACTTGCCAGAATAATAGTCACATCCCCCTAAAAACAAGATTTTCAAAAAATCTAAGCACTTGAAACCACGACTTTTTAAACTGAATACTCCACAAAACTTATAATAATAGTATAATAGGTCTAAATGTAGAACGTATGCTTAATGAGTCTGAATTATGTTAAAAACTTATCTAGTTATCTTTTTTTTCGTCGGCTGTACTTCAGTCATTGATGTCAAGTTTGACCAAGCAGTAAGTCCTGTTTCTGGGCTCAGTTTAACTCAAATTCCTTCAAGCACTACTGAAACGCCTATAATTTCTTGGGAAGAAGAAGCACTTGAAACAAAAAATAAAGTTTCTCACTACGAAATGCAAATTGTTAAGGCCTCCGACAATTCAGTAGTACATAATTGGACAAAAGTTGAAAACAACACCAACCTATCTGGCATTACCAATTTAGATAAATTTTCGCAATACAAGATTCACCTTCGTTCTGTAACTTCAAGTGGGATCACTGGCGCAATCGCGGTAAGCCCAAACTGGAAGCCAGACTCACAGGAATGCTTTGGTGGTTACCTTAGTAATACTCCTTTTGCTCAAGGTGATGGCTCAGCTGAAAAACCATATTTAATATGTACAAAAGAGCAATTAGTTAATTTAAGCTTAAAACCTGAAGTTTTCCATCTAAATTTTAAAATTGCAGCTCATATTGATATGAGTGGAGTTAGCTTTTCAGGAATTGGAAGTGCGACAAATAAATTTAAAGCAAAGTTTGATGGAAACAATAAAGTCATAAAAAATATGACAATCCAAAAAGACTCAACGAGAAATATTGGTTTTTTTAATTATACTAGATTTGCTCATCTATCTGACTTAACTCTTGAAAACTTTACTGTCGATACCACCCTTTCGTCTGCAGTTGGTGCTCTGATCGGAAATTGTGAAGACTCCCAAGTATTAGATATTTCTGTCAGTAATATTAATATTACTGGCACCAATAGAGTGGGTGGTTTAATTGGTAAAGCTCATGAATGTTCTGTATATGATACCAATCTCAACGGAAATGTAACAAATGGAGCTTTTTATATTGGTGGAGTCATAGGTGAGACAGAAAAATCTAATTTTCTTAATATTAACTCATCAATTGATGTCAATAGTCCTAATGCTGAACAAGTGGGAGGATTTATGGGCGCAGAGACTTGGGCCAATGTTAAATTACAAAATATTAATATCAATTCTTCGATCAATGGAAAAAATGATGTTGGGGGATTTGTCGGATTTCAAGTCGACGGTCTTTATATATATCGTTCTGAATTTCAAGGAAGTATTGAAGGGCAAACAAATATTGGTGGAATCAGCGGTGCCAACTATGATACCTCCTATGTCATTAATTCAACTCGAGTTTTTAATACCACAATCACAGGAGAGCAAAATGTAGGTGGTTTTTTTGGAGAAAATGGTTATCGCTCATCAATAACTGATAGTTATGTGGAAGCTGATCTTATTGGAACTGGGCCTAACCAACAAAACTTTGGTGGGTTTTATGGTTTTGCGTCTTATTATGCAGATATCAATAATAGCTATGCCGATGTTTATATAAATACTAATGCTACAAGAGTTGGAGGAATGATTGGGTATATTAATTATTGGAATGCTTCTTATGATATACAAAACTCATTTACCACCAGTGACATTGTCGGTGAAGACTCATCAAACTCTATTTCTTTAATCATTGGTCAAAATGATCACCTCGCTGTTCCTGGAGCGACTCTATACTATTACTCAGGAGCAAGCTGCACTAATCAAGGCACTGGCTCGTGTAATACAGATGATGGAAATCCAGTGGCAACACTGACAGATTTTTATGATCCAAACAATGCCCCCTTATCTAGTTGGGATTTTACGAATACTTGGCAAGGAAATATAGGGGCCCTTCCCACTCTTAGAAATGTGCAAGTAAGTGCTCCATCAGCAAGCTTTAGCTGCAACCCAACTCATTACACAGGAGAGGAAAAATATTCTTGCGCTCTTACCATTACAGACTCTGACTTAAATGAGGATCAGTTTATAAAACTTTTACCAAACCATACTTGTCATTGGCTTTATGCTTCACAAAGAACAAACACCCTCAAAGGATATCCCGTCGAAACTGATATTGGAACCTGCACAGCAGCCTTTCAAATTATCGATGGCAGCCTAAGTTCACCTGCCTACAGTTTTGATATCGATGTCCTCCCCGCAGTATTTGCCAGATTGGAAAATTATGACTTTGATAATGACTATAGCATTTTTGACTTAAAAGAGACTCCTTATTTAGGAGGAGGAAAAATATTTAAGATGACCTTAAAAAACCTAGAAAATACTCCTATTTCTTCTTTAAGTTTTTCCATTACAGGCACAACGACTGTTGATTTTCTAGGTGGCTCCTATCCCGGAACAGGAGGGAACTGTTCAACGACATTAAATGCTCAAGAAGAGTGTGATCTTTATATTCAACACCTTGCTGATGATACAAATTATGACTCAGGATCTTTTGATATAAGCTATACAGGGACCAGAGGTGCAACATCTTATTCATTAAATTTTTCAGGCACCCCAGTTAAACCAATAAGTGTTAAAATTGCCGATGAATCATCTGAAGCCTCTAAAACTGATTCATCAGCTTACTATATATATTTTTTAGAACAAGAAGTTAGTGCTGGAGCCAAGGTTAAACCGATAAAACTTACGAACCATCAAAGCTCTACTATAACAGGGATGAGTGCAACTATCGCAGCTGGCCCTTATGAATTTGCAGGCGGATCCTATCCCGGAACTAACGGAACATGCGGAACAACCCTAGCTGCAGGAGAGACGTGCTTAGTTTATGTGAGTTTTGACCCTAGTAGTCTTGGATCCCATAACGAAGATTTAAATATTAATTATACAGCGGCTGAAGGAGTAACAATGACTACCGGAAGATTAAGAGGCGAAGGTATCTAATAATCAATAGACCCAAGGCCTTCTAAACCAAGAGCTGCAGCCCCTATTATGGCACCATGTTTTGCTGAAATTTCAGATAATTTAAGCTGAGTTTTATTTTGAAAGGGTTTAAATGCAGCACTCATAAAAGCTCTTTCCACTTCTTTTTTGTATTTTAGACCTAAGTTACTCCCTCCACCGGCAAGAATAATAAGTTCTGGTAAAAGAATGCTTTGCATTTGGGCCAACCCTACTCCTAAAAATTGAGCTGCACTCTTCACAATAGCTTCAATTGGCCCGTCATCTGCTTGATAACGATTTATGATTTCAGAAAAAAAAAGATCATAACCTAAAGTCTTTCTTACAGATTCCTTTATTGCTGTTACACTTGCATAGGCTTCTAAGTGCCCTTTGGCACCACAACCACAAGGTCTTCCATCCACCTCTACAACGAGATGCCCAGCTTCGCAGGCCATTCCCGACTTTCCAGTCAACAAACGCCCTTGAACAAAAGCACCAGTTCCAATACCTGTACCAATCGTGACGACAATAAAGTCATCAACCCCCTGGGCTGCACCAAATTTTTTTTCACCTACCGCTGCAATATTGGCATCATTATGTAAATAAACAGGGCAATCAAAAATTTTTTCTAATTCCCCACGTAAAGGAGCACATTTCCAAGCTAAATTAGTTCCATTTTCAATATTGCCACTAACAACATTATAATCAGGGGCTCCAACACCTACTGCTGAGACTGAATAATTCAGGGTAAGTTTTGCACAAGCTGACTTTAAGTTTTGTAAAAAAAAATCAAACCCTTTTTTTGATTCAGTTTTAAAAGAGGAGCTTTCTAATATTTCCCCTTTTTGTGATACTATACCAAGTTTCGTATTTGTTGCCCCAATATCAATTCCCAAAATGAGTTTTTTCTTCATTCTTAACAGCCTATATCTTATTTTTTATCTTATAAACTTCTTTCATCTCCGAAATCCACTCTTGGCTTCTTTGAAAAGGATTGCATCTTGTGGGCGTTTTGAGATACCACGTATTTTTCACTATATCCTTATTTAAAGAATTTGTTTCAATAAATCCCTCTAATAAATGAGCAATTCCTTTCTTATATCGGCAGGTGAAAAACAACGCTGAAGAATTAAAAAGGCTTTTATGTTTTGCTTTGATTTTCTTAAACTGTATTTTATTTTTCTTCTGACAATCAAATAAAACAGTGTCTGAAGGATCAAGCCGAGCATGATTAGGAGTTTTAATCTCCGCCACTAGGTTTTGAATTCCAATATTATGCTTTAAAAGAAATAGCTTTTTTTCAGCTATTGAAAGTCTAACCGGTTCTAACGATGGTTCGTAAATATATTGCAAAATTTTCCAAAAATGATTTCTGTTATCATTATAATAAAAAAAATCTTCCTTAGGCTTTTTCCCATTGAGAGTTCGAGCATTCATCGCACACATCGTTCCCAAAAAAATAAGACGAGGCTTATCAGGCAAGAAAGAAGGGATTTCATCTTTTTGTATAATCATATGACTCCAACTGCAAAGATATTAGCATTTTTGTCATATTAATCCAATTCTGACTATACGAAGACATCTTTCCTTATTAAAATACGCATTATGTTAGATAGAATTCCATTTTTAGGCTTTAGTGAACCCATAAGCTCTTTGACGCACCTTCTTACCGCCATCTTTTTCTTAATTCTAGGAAGTAAAATGTTATGGAACTCACGTGGAAATAACAAACGCGTGTTGAGTCTTTTTATTTATTATTTTTGCTGCATTTTTCTTTTTTCTATGAGTGGTGTTTATCATTTACTTGAAAAAGGAACTACTGGAAATTATGTTCTGCAAATTCTTGATCATGCTGGAATTTATTTAATGATCAGTGGATCATTCACACCTTTCCAGATAATTTTACTTCGCCGATTTCAAAGGTGGGTTCCCTTATCAGTAATTTGGATTCTTTCTATTACAGGATTAACACTCACAGCTATCTTTTTTGATACAATGCCTGAGTGGCTTTTACTTAGTTTCTTTATAGCAATGGGGTGGATGAGTTTATTCACAGTTTTATTTATTAAAAAGATTGCCCCTCAAACCGTTAAGTATATTTTTATAGGTGGTGTTTTATATACACTTGGGGCCATTGCTGACTTTACAAGATGGCCACAACTTTTCACAGGTGTTTTAGAAGCACATGAGATTTTTCACCTTTTTGTTTCTGCTGCAGCACTGGTCCACTTTTATGCCATTAACAAAATATCCAAGATGCCCGTGAGTGATGTGTTAACAATTCACATAAAAGAATACCCTAACTGTTTCAAAGCCTACCCTACGTCTGAAAATTTCTTTATCCAAGCGAAGACTGAAGAAGAGTTAAGGGAGAAGATAAGAGCATGGGTAGATAAAGAATATCTTTCCATATTTAAGCCTCGTCAAATAAAACTAAAATTTTTTAAAGAAGACCATCTTTAATCATTTAACCTGTCGTTAACATTCCACACGCAATACCAGTTACAGAGTTTCTTAAGAGTTGATAGTCATCTCTTCTTAGTGATTCAATTTGGCATAAATTTAAGGGGTGAATCATCGCCGAGCGCAAATCAATACTTTCTTTTAGCCAGGGTCTAAACCATAGTAAATCTTTTTCTCCAGTAATATCTTGAAAAAATCTATAAGCTCCCTTTAGCTCAGACTCAAATTCTTTATAGGTTTTATCCTTAAGTTCTTTGTTGATATTACTTTCAGCCAAATAAAGATGCCATACTCCCAACTCTACCTTGGCCAAGGTAAAACCTAACGCTTTTAGATATGTCATTAAAACAGGATTTTCTGCATACTCATGCTTGAGCTCTTTTTGTTCATTTTCTGACATTCCACTCCAGGCAGAGCCAACACCCCACCACGTTGGAAATAATATTCTCGTTTGAGTCCAACAAAGAACCCAAGGGATTGCTCTTAAATTATTCTTAATTGAACCACCAGGACGCTTCGATGGTCTGGAGCCAATTTTTAAATGATGTAAAAAGCTATAAGGAGTCGCGAGAGCTATAACCTCCATAAAATTATCATCTTGAATCTTCTCTGAATATGATGCTCTAATAGCTTCAGAAAATTTCTTTAAAACTCGACTATGTGACTTTCGTCCCCCTTTATAAGTCCCTAATTGATCCAAAATAACTTGAACTTGTTTCGCTAAAATGGTCTGACTTCCAAAACTTCTTGCAACCATCTCCCCTTGAATCGTAGCTTTAAAAGTTTCAATAGCTGATTTTGGCCACCAACCGGTTTGTTCACTTAAAGCCCCACCGCCTCTTTCAATGCTTCCCCCTGAACCATGAAAGAAAACTGGAGTTAAAGCATTTTTTCGCAAAACTTTTTCAATATTTTTCAAGGCCGAAGATATCATAACCCGACTAGGAAGCACTCCATTTTCCTTAGAAGAATCTGAATATCCCACCATAACTTCATACCGCCCTCCCCATTTTTTTTGATGATTCTTAATCACTGATTTTTGTTGAGAAAAAAGCTCTTGAAGAATATCAACTGCTCCAGTTAATGCTTTCTCGTTCTCAAATAGAGGAACGACAGGAATATCATAACCTCCAAGAGTTTTTTTGGTTAGAAGTAAACCATTCTTTATATCTTTTGAAGATTCAACCATACTTAAAACAAAACCACGCACATACCATTTTTTATNAAAGCCATGGGCCAAAGTACTTAAAGTTTTAAGCATTCTCGTTATAGCAAGTTCGTCGTCAGATCTTAATGCCTCTTTTACAACTTCGCTATCTTCTCTAATCTCTAAAGCGACGACCAAAGCCGGGAAAATCCAGATCAAACGTTCAACAGCAACTAAGTCTGGTGATTGAAAACCAATAACTTTTTCATACAAAGAATAAGTCTTTAAAAAATTATTTTTAAATTCAGTGATACGAACTCCATCACTATTTCTCAATGGACAAAGAAGACTTGCTTGTTTAAGCAATAACTCTAATTGTGTTATTAAACTTATATCCTTCTTTTCTTCAATAAAAGAAATTCGTTCAAGTGTCTGAGTTATTTTTTTTTGAATATAATTAATTAAAAAACGACGAGACATCTCTAAACTTGCCAACAAAGTTTTTTCATCAACACCCGGATGACCATCCTTATCACCACCGACCCAACTCCTTAAGGAAACATCAACCCCCATTTTCGAAAGGTTTACTAGAGAGTCAAGTATTTCATCTTTTAAAATATATGAATAAATATTGTGAGCCTCGTCTGCAACGGTAGGACTAGAAGTCCTTGCTAAGGAAACTTTCAATGCAATCATAAAAAGATGATAAAGCTCCTGTTGAGAATGAAAACTCTTCGTTTTCAAATTTTGTTGCAAAATTTCTTGCACTTCTTCAAAAAGGCCTAATATCTCTGGACTTCTGGCTTCAGTCGGATGAGCAGTTAAAACAAAAATAATTTTCCTAGGTTTATTTTTTGGTATCTCCAACTCTGTTGACTCAAGACGATGTGCTCTATAAGCTGTTTCACAACGATTAACAAGTTCTAACATCAAAGAAAAACTATTGCACATTTGATGAATTTTAAGTGTTGATAACTGCTTAAACCCAGCAAGTTCACTCAAAAGCTTGCTATAAACTTTGCCAGAAGGAGCTGCTCTAAGTTTTTTCATTCTTTTACGTAATAACTCAACCTCTACAAATGTTTGCTCTCCATATTCTTTTTTTATTGCATCCCCAAGAATAGACACAGACCAAGATACAAGCTCAGACAACTCTTTTGAAATCAACTTTTCCATAAAAACTCATTTTTTAGATTAATTTATGTTAGCTATAGTAACATTCTTTTCTAACACTACCAAGATGAACAATTATGTAATTTTTTTCACATTTCTTACATATCCCTAGCAATACTTTAGATTCATTTATAGCTAGGATAACAATATGAATGAAACGCAAAAAGAAGCACATATTTACCGAATGGTTACAGAAGATCATGTTTGTCCTTTTGGCATAAAATCAAAAGATCTGCTTAAAAGAAATGGATATCACGTTGTTGACCACAAACTCAAGTCACGTCAAGAAATTGATCAATACAAAAATGAAGCTAACGTAAAAACCACTCCGCAGAATATAATAAATGGTAAAAGGATTGGTGGTCATGAGGATCTAAAAAAATTTTTAGGAAAAGAAGTGGATAATAATAAATCCTATGCACCTATAATCGCAATTTTTTCCACAACATTTATCATCGCATTGATCTTTACCAGTCGTTTAGAGGAAGAATTCATTTATAGCGAATTAATAAAAAGTTTTATTGCTTTAAGTATGACTTTTCTTGCGGTTCTCAAATTGAGAGACTTAGAATCATTTAGTAACCAATTTATCACTTATGATATTCTTGCCAGAAGATATGTCCCTTACGCCTATGTTTATCCTTTTATTGAGTTAATTGCTGGACTCTTTATGCTTGCAAAATTCGTATTACCTATAGCAGCAGTCGGTTCATTATTTATTGGAACTATTGGTGCAACTTCTGTCATCAAAGCTGTGTATATTGAACGTAGGGATTTAAAGTGTGCCTGTGTAGGAGGAAATAGTAAAGTTCCTTTAGGCGCTATCTCCTTAACAGAAAATTTAATGATGATCTTAATGGGGGTATTTATATTTATGAATTTATAAAGGAGGTTCAAATGGAGATTTTCTTTACCATATTATTTTTCTCATTACTTTTTACAGGTATTATCACCGTTTGGTTTGAGAAAGAAAAAAATTACAGAGGGATCGGAATATTTTTTATTCTTACCTTTTTGCCAGTTTGGGCGCTAGCACTTTTACTTCCACCAGTTGGGCCTGTATATGCTGGGATTGCATGGTTAGATATTTTTATCATGGCCTTACTCATAAGCCTTTTTATTGGTGCCGCAACACCTCCACATTATTATAAAATAAAAAAACAAGATGTCACTGATGTTGATTACGCTCTCAAATATGACCATTTTAGCCGAAGCACTTCACTCTTTTTTTGGGCATTTGTCACTGGGTTACTTTTCCTCATCCTCATCGCCAAGACTTAAGGTCCCTCACAGCAAGCCAGACTCTTTTTAAGCTTATTCGGTTAGCCGAATAAGCTTAAAAAACGACCATAAGTATTTTAAAACACAAATAACAAAGCATAAAACTCAAGTTTTTACCCTTAATTGTCGATACAGATTCGCCATCATAAAAGGGAGTATAATGAAAGTACATGCGTTATTTTTAATCAGTATGATCCTGAATTTTTCATGTTCTCAGTTTTCATCTCTCAAAAGAAAAATCGCATCAAACCCCATGCATGAAATTGTGCAATCTGAACAAGAATTTCAAAACTATTTTTCAACTTCTCAAGAAATCATTGAAGAGAATATGGTTTGGCGGGCCAAAGCTTTAGAGTTTTATAATGAAATAAGAAATAATGAGGTCTTATCAAATAAAGACATCATTACTCTTCACCAACAAGGTACAGAAAAATACATTGAAATGAGGCAGAATTTATGGGAAATCATTTTACAAAGTGAATGGCTAACACAACCAAAAACCCAAATCGCAATTTCTTTTGAGCAACCCACAAGTATAACACAAAAAACAATAAGAAGAGTTAATCCCGGCCGAACAAGCTCTATGAGTCGAAATGAATTTATCTCCTTCTATTCTGTCCACATAAACCCTGCTGATAAGAATGGACAACAAATCATTAAACAAATTAAACTTTCTTTAGCATCTGCACTAGTTCTTTATGATAATTATACAATAGTTCTCTCGCAGTTCCATAACATCAAAAAACTAAGAAGACTTATAAATTCAGATCACGAAGATTTAGATAATTATCTCAACAAAGTCACATTAAATGCGTTAGATATAGAAAACTTTACAAAAATCTCAAAAGCTTTAGATTTCTATAGGAAAATCCAAGCCATTGAAACTCAAAACAAATTCAATCTTGATAATCAAGACAGTTATCTTAATGTATTAATTCAAGGAAGTTTAAGTTATACTCAACTCAATCAAAAACTAGCTTCAATTGATCTCATCACAAATCATGTCAGCTTTTTTTCAGATTTCTTTGGAGATACCTTAAAATTAACATCCGATGAAATGAGCCATCAAGTCAGTAAAGTCTTTGGAAATACAGTTGGCTTAGTCCAAACTCGAAATGGAAAACTCTATAAAATGTCTGAAGCTGAAAAAAGAAATATACACAAAAAATTAAAGCCTCTAGACATTTTATTAGAAAAGACGCCATTTAGACTTACAGATAAATTCATTCCTGGTCACTGGGGACATGTGGCAATTTGGAGCGGCACAAAAAAAGAACTTATTGAATTAGAACTATGGGATCATCCCCTTATCAAACCATTCCAAAAAGAAATTGAATTTGAAGGTAAAAGAATCATCGAAGCCTTAAGACCAGGTGTTCAAATCAACACTTTAGAACATTTTTTGAATATTGACGACATCGCAGTCATTAGACATAAGCATCTGTCAAAGCAAGAGAAGCAAAAGTATTTAATTCAAGCTTTTGACCAAATTGGCAAAGAGTACGATTTTAACTTTGATGTCGAAACTGATGAAAAAATTGTATGTTCTGAGTTAGCTTATGTTGTCTACAATGACATGGAATGGCCGACAGATAAACAACTCGGCCGCTACACAATTTCTCCAGATCACGTAGCGATGAAAGTGGGAGAAACAAAAGACTTTACAGGTGTACTCCTCTATCACGATGGGAAAAGAGTCAAAAATAATATCAATAAAAATTTAAATTTTTTATTAGAAGGCAAATATAGTCAAATTCAATTTGACTAGGAGAATATTATGACCAAAAAAAACACATTAATTTTAGCTTTATTAACTTTCTTCTGTGTCGTGGCCATAACTTATACTTTTTTCAACAAGCATGAAAGAATTTTATCAAATATTTCAACTATTCAATCTAAGCGCTCGCCAGCAAGTCTCAATAACTTTATTGATGAAAAGGTGCTTAAAGATTATTTTGTTCAAAATCATTACCAAAAAACAGTTCGCTATGAGATCGTTCCTCACCTTTGGAGTGATAAAGATCTTCCATACATAAAAAATAAGCTTAAAAAAACAATTCAGACCTCAATCATAAATAGTTTTTCGGCTGACACAGAACTTAAAGAAGTTCTCATGGCCAATTTCATTAAACAGGCTACTAAAAACTTTATTCTCACACCTGCATTTTATAAAATCTTAAACGGTACTTTTCAAATAGACATTGATCTCGTTCCACAAAAAGATAGCCACTTTGAATTTAACAATGAACTCAGCTCAAACCAACTTGTACGGTTTGATCAAACAGGAACTCTGTTGGAACAAATTTCGAACACAAACGGAGATCCTACTTTAGTAAAAAATATTTTTCATAATCCAATACCATTAGTTGGAAACAAACAGTTTATTGGGGGGGCAATATCTATTTGGTTTAAAATTTTAGATATGGCATTTAATCCCTTTAAAGTTCCTAAGCCCACAAAAAATGCAATAAAAGGATATGTAAGATTTAGAAAGTTTTTTCGGCTCAACACTGATCATCTCAATCTGCGACTAAAAGATAAAGATCTAGGTTTAACCGAGGTTTACATAAAATCAAAAGATTCACATATATATTACACAGCTGATGTTCTTGCTTATTTTAACTTAGAAGACTTCATTCCTATACCAGAAGAAGTAAAAATCTATCCTACTCAAATAAGAGGTAGAGAAATTCAGAAAGGTAGCCGTCTAAGACAGCTGCTTTCAAGTGGCTCAGAACCTTTAGTTACGGCAAATTTTAAAATTCGAGGTAAATTTCGTAAGAAAGACTTTCAAACATCAGTACGAAGTTTCTCATTTTCAAATAATCACCCAGAAGAATTAAAAATCAACTTAAGTCGTATTAAAATAGATGATATTCCAAGAGATTTCCCTACTAGAAGTGAGGAGTTTGCCTATAAAAACGATCTGACTAAAATTATACACCAACAGCTCTCACACCAACTTCGTGATGCGTTTGATTTAGATACATTAATAACGGAAAATTAGGATAATTATGAAAACATTATTTTTTCTCTTACTCTTAAGCACGAACTCTTTTGCAAAAGATATTCATATCGAGAGTCGTATTCAAGCAAAAGAATTTTTCCGAAACTCATACCCCATAATTTATGGAAAAAAAGAATTTTCCCATGCCAATACATTCAGGAAAAAAGTCAAAGAACTAGAATCTGAAAAGAAGAAAAATGTTCTAGAGTTAGTTTCTTTATTAGATGATACTATTCCGCCCTCAATCTTGAGACCACTAGTATACTGGAAGGTGATTCAGCCCAACAATGAGAATGTCATAAAAACCTTAAGTTTTCTTTACGCCAACAAAATATTTATTTATCGTGATTTTTTCGATCACCCAGAGAGTTCATTTTCACAGCGTCAAAGGCTTGAAAGCCTACTAGAAGAAAAGCTAGGGCATACTATAACATCAAATAATTCAATTCATTCAATAAAACAAACGAAAGGTCTATTTAAACAGATTGCCAACACAAGCTCCGTAAAAGACTTTGCACAAAAAATCATAACATCTTCTAAACTCAATATGGAAATTCACGAAACCTTAAACTTTTTACCTCACTATACATTATCTTATCTTGGACTTGTCCCAGGAAATAAAGTTCAGCTTATAAGTCAAAATGACACAAGTATAGAAAGAATGAATTGGTTTAATAAGCGTCTTATTTTTGGGGGAGATAAGCCAGACTGGGATGCTCCCTATATTGGCCCCAAAAAACATATTGCTTTTATAGAAGACCCTATTTTTAAAAAAATAACTGATATGATTGATAGTGCTCAAGAATCCATATTTATTGATATTTTTCTATTTGGGGGCACGATGGGAATGACGATATCTAAACATTTGATAGATTCAGCTCTAAAAAAGAAAAACCCAAATTTTAAAGTACTTCTTCTTCACGATTACGCAACCAATTACAATATGAAAGATGAAATTATGCCTATCTTCAATTATATTAAAAGAAGAATAGAAGAAGAACCACAGGTTCGTAAAAGAGTAACTTTATTACAGGCAAATATTCAACGTCACCCTCCGGGGATACCCTTTGGACTTACAAACCTCATCCCCAAAACACCTGAAACATTTAAATTTCTTGAACAAAAAAATACATACTATGAATCAAAAATTGATCATTCTAAGGTTATTGTTATTGATGCTAATACAAAAAACCCTCAAGCCTATTTTGGCTCCAAAAACTGGTCGGATCATAGTGGAGGATACTATTACGATGATGCCATTTGGGTCTTAGGCCCTGCAGCGGCCTTAGTCCAAGCTTCTTATTTGCACGATATCGAAGCCGCACTAACTGAGGATCCCAAAGAGCAAGCTTGGTTTTATTACAAAGATCAGGGCTTTGATAATCAAGCTTATTTACCCAAAAAAGAAGATATTCTCTCTTGGTTTAAAATTAAACGTAAAACGTATCCTCGCCAGGGAGATGCTGTTATTCGCATAGCCGAGGCTGATGTTGATGGAAAAGTGAAAAACACGAGAAATATTCTCATTGATATGATTATTAATGCAAAGAAAAATATCTATATGGAGCAACTTTTTATTTATGATCCCTATATCGTTGATGCTTTGATCAAGAAAAAGATACGAGATCCACAAATTGATATAAAGATCATTGCTGATCACAACGGAAACTTCGGATTTAATGGCTTCCCCAATACTATTTTTATGAAAGACTTAAGTGATCATGGAATAGAATTAAAAGCACGTAAGACTGGACAAACAACTGCTTATTTTGCCAATGGTGGAGAACAACATTATCATCAAGAAAATCATAGAAAGATTACAAGTGTTGACGGTAAAGTTATTCTAGGAGGCTCTTCAAACCTTAACCCAGATACTCTTCAAGGAAGCTTTAGAGAGTTTGGTGCTCAAGTCTATAGTAAGACTGAGGCTGAAAAATTTGAGAAGAATTTTCTTGAAGCATGGAATGATAATGAGCAAACACATGAGTTGGACATCAACAAAATACAGTTGCACTTACTTGGAAAAGATCTTAGTCCTAATCTTTCTCAAATCGTCAATGGTTTTGTTGGTCAACTCTATCGTTCAAAAGATAAACTTGAACAAAGACATTAAGAATTATTTTTTGACTAATTGAAAAATTTTTCCACCGTCAGTTCCAAAATAGATTTCACCATTTGGTGTATTTAGGATAGAGCGAACTCTCATGTTCTCTTTATCAAATAAACGTTTTTCTTTTTTAGTTTTTACATAATAAACATTTATATGTGTTAATTTTAAAGCACCCGAAATCAAACTTCCTTTGAGTTCAGGAAATTTCTCATGATCGTAATAAACCAAATCACAAGGAGCTATACTAGGAACATAATATTTTAGTGGTTGCTCCATTCCTTTTTTCTGAGTTGATTCGCCAACCATCATAGGAAGAACATATTCTTTTCCATAAGAAATAATTGGCCATCCATAATTTTTCCCAGGTTCTATAATATTAATTTCATCACCACCTCTTGGTCCGTGTTCCATCGCATAAAGAGTATCATTTTTTTTGTCATAAGCTAGTCCTTGAGGATTTCTATGTCCATAACTCCATATCTCGGGTAAAGCCTTTTTCTTCCCATAAAAAGGATTATCCTTTAAGGCCTTACCTTCATCTGTTACACGAACAATTGTTCCAAAATGATTGGATAGATCTTGAGCATTATCTCGAACACCTCTTTCACCAATACTCAGATAAATAATATTATTCTTAAAAACAATTCGTGAACCAAAATGGATTCTCTTTGAAGCCTCTCCTTTAGCTATAAAAATATCTTTAAACTTTTCAAGCTTTCCATTCTGATAAAGGCCATAACCCAAAGCCGTTGTTTTTTGCCCATTAAACTCCTTTGAGTAACTTAAGTATATTCTTTTGTTTTGTTTAAAGTCTGGATGTTTTTTTATATCTAAAAGACCACCTTGGCCTCTTGAATAGACTTTGGGAGCTCCTGAAATTTCTTTAACTGTTTTCGCCTTCAAATTTAAGAATTTCAACTTCCCTGATCTTTCAGTAAAAAGAATCCCAGAATCAAGACTTTCCATCCCCCATACAATACCTAAGTTATCTTTAACTAATTGCTTAGAAAATTTTGCTTGAACAGCACCAATGAACATAAAAAAAACAGTCAAATAACATAGAGTTTTTATCATCTTTATAACCTTTGCCTAATATTCCTTAAATCATTTTCATAAAGTAAACTTAAGTTTTTGTAAGTTGCTCTAAATGCAGTTTTTTCCTCTTTATCCTAAGAAAAATTATGCCATAATTTTTCTATAACAATATCAAAAATAGTTTTAGTTTAAAAACAAATCTGCCGATTTTTAAACAATAAAAATGATTAATTATATTGTAACACTTTATAAGGATGGATAAATGAGTCAAACAAATTTAAAAATTAAACAAGATGTACAAATTCCATATGCTGAAGCTCTTAATTCTTTAGCAACAAATGTACTCTTTGCAGATCCCGACTTTAAACTAATTTTTGTAAATCAAAAAAGTCTTGAAACCCTTTCTTTAATTGATGATGAAATTAGAGCAAAATATGGTTTTGGTGCTGATTCTTTGGTGGGAAGAAATATTGATGAGTTTCATGAGAACCCTGCACACCAAAGAAAAGTTCTCTCAAATCCAAAAAACTTTCCTATTAAAACAGAGATTAATATTGGTTCAATGATTTTAGATTTAAATATTGAAAGAGTTGTTTCACCATCGGGTGAAGTCGAAGGTTATGTCGTAAACTGGGAAGAAGTTTCGGCCAAAAAAGAGGCTGAAGATGCTGCAGCAAAAGCCCAAAGTATGGTTGATCTTTCCCCAATAAATACCATGATGGCCAAACCAGATGGAACACTGATCTACATGAATGAAAATTCTAAAAAAACACTAAGAACACTGGAACAATATTTACCTGCCAAAGTTGAAGACCTTATTGATCGCTCAATTGATTGGTTCCACAAAGATCCTGAACACCAAAGAAGAATTATTAAAGACCCTAGAAACTTACCTCATCAAGCAGTTATTGAAGTTGGCCCTGAAAAACTTGACCTGCTTGTTTCTGCAGTAAGTGATTCAAGAGGAAACTACATTGGTGCGATGGTTAACTGGGAAGTCGTAACCAAAAAACTTGATCTTATTAACGATCTTACAGATGCATCAGGACAATTAGCCTCTGCCTCTGAAGAATTACTTTCTGTTGCTGGAACAATGAGTGCAAATGCAGAAGAAACTTCGGCCCAGGCCAATACAGCTTCTTCTGCCTCAGAAGAAGTCAACTCAGGTATTCAAACTGTTGCCACAAATATGGAAGAGATGACTGCTTCTATTAAAGAAATCACTAAGAATACAAATGATTCTTCGTCTAAATCAAACGAAGCCATGCAGATGTCGCAAGATGCAAATAAAATAATTCAAATTCTTGGAGAAAGCTCTTTAGATATTGGAAATGTCATAAAAGTTATTACTTCTATTGCACAGCAAACAAACCTTCTCGCCCTAAATGCAACCATTGAGGCTGCGAGGGCCGGTGAAGCAGGGAAAGGCTTCGCTGTCGTAGCTAACGAAGTTAAAGAACTTGCGAAACAAACAGCCAATGCAACTGAAGATATCTCTAGAAAAATTGAAGCTATTCAAAATGACTCTCAATCTGCAGTCACATCAATTGGCTCAGTCACAGAGGCGATCTCTCAGTTAAATAGCATTTCAAGTAGTATTGCAAGTGCCATGGAAGAGCAAGCGGCTACAACAAATGAAGTAGCAAGAGTTGTCAGTGAGTCTTCAACTGGAGTGCAGCAAATATCTGAAAATATTCAACAAGTATCAATTGCTGCTGAACAAACAGGTAAAGGGGCGACAGATATGCAAAGTGCTGCTGAGAACTTATCCAAACTTGCAAACTCACTACAACAACTCGTAGAGAGAGTAAAAGTAAATTAAAAAACAAAATATCTTGATCAAAGGTCAAAAAGACCTTTGATCAAACCATAGAAATGAGAATTCTTTTTTGACCATCATCTAAACTAAAAATTTCTTTCGTTTTCGCCCCATCTTTTAAAGAGTCATGAATAATTTGCTTAAGCTTTATATTTTTTTCTCTAATTTTTTGTTTAATATCATCATTTATAAAATCTTCAAGCTCATATATCGCCTCGAAGGGTAAAGTAACTTTAACCTTCTCTATATCTCCTTCAGTAACTAAAATTCTTAACTTTTGAGCTGGCCGTACTCTATGCTGAATTTCCTTTTGCTCAACCTGTGAAATTGACTCTACTTCTGTAAAATTAGCAATTCTTTTTTCAACAATTGGCTTAAAAAACAATGAGACATTTAGTTGCTCTAAAACTGTTTTAATTCCCATGAATGACTTCATAAAAATAAAGAAATCAACACTTCCAGCAGAACGAAAAAACCACTTATCTTCACCTAAAACAAGTTCTAAGTTTTCTTTATATTTCCAATCATTAAGATTAAAGCTGAAGTCCAACAAGAAAGGTTCAAATAAAATATCTACAATTAAGTCTAAACGAGCTTCTATAGCAAGAAGCTTTTCTCGATCAAACCCCAAATTTTCAAAAAAACTTAACGCATTAATAGGCTTTTTGGCCATTTTTCTCTTTAACGCTGTTGCAATTGAGTCTGTAAATTTTGATGAAAAATGAATGACTTGTCCAAGGTCAATAAACCATACTTTAGTTGGGTTTTTCTCAAAAATAAAATTTCCCAAATTTGTATCTCCTTGAAGCTGCTGATTTTCAAAGAAGACTTTGAAATAAGCATCAAGTAATTGAAAAGCAACCTTCTTTTTATCATCAGGACTCCAATTCTTTGCCACTGCACTAACTCCATCCCCTTCAATAAAATTCATGACCAAAACTTTTTTCGTTAAAAAGTCTTTTTTTAATTCAGGAACTGAAACTCCTTCTAAAGGAGCTAAAAAAAAGCTCCACTGCTCTAAGTTCTTAGCTTCAATTAAATAATTACACTCTCTATCAACCATCTCTTCTAGCTTTTTTTGATATAAATAAATATCAATACCCAACTTTTTTAATGGTGCACCAGTAAATTTGGGAAGCAGGTCAAACAAACGAAGCTGTTCTTTAAAGACTTTTTCAATAGATGGGTATTGTACCTTTATAGCAACACTTTGATTTTCGATATTTGCCTTGTGAACCTGACCGATAGAAGCCGGAAAAGCCTCTGTTGAAATATCTTTAATCATTTCATAGCGCTCTTCTTTAAGTTCGCTCTTTAATACCTGTCTGATTTCATCAATATGAATACCTGTCATTATCTTTGTGTTAATATGTTCAAACTGATCAAGCTCGTCTTTTTGTCCTCTTTGATATTGAAGAAATTTGATGAGTAAACCACCTTCATGACCAAGTAGGTTTTGAATATATTGAAGAGTCTTTTGTTTCGAAATTTCATCTTTTGCATCACGGTATTTTTTATACTGCTTAATAAACTTCGCAACCTTTAATGACTCTCCAAACATAATACTTTATCTCTTTATATTTTTTGTTAAACTCATTGTATGGAAAAATATCATAAAATAAGTACAATTTGTTTATTTATACTAACCTCAATTGCCATAGCTTTTGTTCTTTCTACGACAAAGTTTATACTTATTCCGTTTACTTTATCTATTTTTATTTCTTTAATTTATTCACCTACTATACATTATTTTCAAAGGAAGACGAAGCTTCCCAAAAACCTTATTCTTGTTATTTCTCTCATTCTTTTTATTGCGACTTTTTTTCTCATTACTCTTTTTGTCGGTTACTCGATTGACTCATTTGTTCAGGGGGCAGATCAATATAAAGAAAAAATTGATCAACTTGTAATCAAGTTTGTCTCTGTTTCTCAATCTTTGGGCTTTTCTATTAACGCCTCTGATGTCAACAATCTTAATAAAAACTTACCCTTGGGCAAATTAATTAAAGATATTAGTGGCAGTATGATCAATATTCTAAGCAATACTTTTTTAGTCATCATCTTTACAATGTTTTTACTAACAGGGGAAAGCATGTCTGAGGGAAATGGAAATATTTTTAATGAAATTAAAAATAATGCAAGAAAGTATGTTCAAACTAAGTTACTGACTTCACTTACAACAGGAATCATCACTTATATTATTCTTATGATATTTAATACCGAAATGGCCTTTATGTTTGCTGTTCTTACTTTTCTACTAAACTTCATTCCTAATATTGGTTCAATGATTGCCGTTTTTCTCCCTATTCCCATTGTTATTCTTCAGTACGGCTTTGGAATTCAGTTTGCCGTAATTTTAACCTTACTTATTTTAACTCAGGTTACTATTGGCAATATTCTTGAACCTAAAATAATGGGCGAATCTATGGGTCTTCACCCAGTGACAATTCTTCTTTTTCTTACCTTTTGGGGATATCTATGGGGAATACCAGGCATGTTTTTATCCGTTCCTATTACAGCGACCTTAAAAATCATTTTATCAAAGTTTGAAATGACTAAACCTGTGGCCAACTTATTTTCAGGAAAATTTAACTTATACTAATTTTTCTAAGGATGCCTTTATTCTTTCCACAGCTGTTATAATTTGCTCTTTGCTATTAGCATAGGAAATACGAATATTTTTCGGACAGCCAAATGCATCTCCAGCAGTTGTTGCAACTAATGCATCACTCAATAAAAACATACATAAATCATCAGCATTATGAATTTTTTGTTCTTTATAGGATTTTCCAAAAAAACTAGAAACATCCGGAAAAACATAAAAAGCCCCCATCGGCTCATTCACTTTTAAACCAGGGACCTGCTTAAGTTTTTCTATAATTAAATCTCTTCGCTCTAAAAAAGTTATTTTCATCTTTTCTAATTCTTTTGGGTCCGCCTGAACTGCTGCCATAGTGGCCATTTGTGCAATTGAGTTTGCTCCTGAAGTAAATTGTCCTTGAAGCTTTGTACATGCCTTTGCGACTTCAAGTGGAGCACCTATATATCCTATTCTCCAACCGGTCATAGCGAAACCCTTGGCCACTCCATTTACCGTAATCACTCTCTCCTTAATTGAATCAACATTCCCCAAACTAAACTGTGAATCACTAAAATTAATCAACTCGTAAATCTCATCAGAGATAATATAACAATCAGGGTAATGCGAAAACACCTCAGCAAGCTCTTCTAGCTCTTTTTTTGTATATACAGAACCTGAGGGATTACAAGGATTACTAAAAATAAAAAGTTTAGATTTTTGGGTTAAAGCTTCTTCTAGTTTTTTTGGTGTGATTTTAAAATCAGTAGAAATATCAGTTGTTATAACCACTGGTGTTCCTTGTGCAAATTTAACCATGGCCATATAACTTACCCAATAAGGAGCTGGCAATACAACCTCTTCGCCCGGATTTACCAAGGCAAGACAAAGATTCATTAACGAATGCTTAGCCCCAGTAGAAACAACAATTTGCTCTGGTCTATAATCTAAATTGTTATCGCGCTTAAACTTCTCACATATGGCCTTTTTCAAATCTTTAAACCCAGGGACAGGTGGATAATGAGTAACGTTATTTTCTATGGCCTTGATTGCACTTTTTTTAATAAATTCTGGAGTATCAAAATCAGGCTCACCCAAACTTAAACTAATAATATCCTTTCCTTGATCTTTTAATTCCCAAGCTAGGTTTGCCATTTTTAAGGTAGCTGACTCTTCCATTTCTAAAACTCTATTTGCTATTTTTCC
>PAKC01000085.1 GCA_002706205.1 Halobacteriovoraceae bacterium | reverse complement strand
ATATCTGATTCAAAATAAAATTGAAGATGCTAATGCCTTGCTTAATGAATTACTGAAAGAGCATCCTATGTATACTTCTTTTATTTTTGTATCTTTAGACGATACAAAAAATGTAAAGGAAAAAGACAACTACTTAGAAAGACTTCAAAAGTTAAAGTCACATTTCTTGGAAATAAATGATGATGACTTAAAAGATTCTCCTTCAGTCGTCCTCTCTCAAATTAGGCTTCTTAAGAGTGAGGGGAGAAGTAGAGAAGCTTTTGAACTCTTAAATGATTGGTTAAAAGAATTTGATAATAATAGTGATGTTTTAAAAATTGAATTTATAAAACTCTTAATTGAGACTGGAAACCATGAAAAGGCCCTTGAGGAAACCCAAATTCTTTTAAGTAATCTTCATAGTTCTTTGACACGACATTTTTGTTCTCAATGTGGATTTAACTCAGATGAGATCTTTTGGAGATGTCCTCAATGTCACAAATGGGAGACGATTCAGTTTAGATGGAAAGTTTAATGAGATATATTTTACCTTTTTTTCTTTTGGCTTCGTTTTCTTTAAGTGCAAAAAGCTTAGGGCGTAAGTATTATGTCAACTTTTTGGGACATGTCCATAAAAACCCAAGTAAGGACTCAAGCTCTTTAACTGTTTTACAATGTTCTCATTCTGTAAAAATTTTGAAATCAAAAAGTAACGTTCCTAATTGGACTTATGTAGAAGTTGGGGAAGATAAGGGATATATCCAAACCCGGTTCTTAAGTAATAAAAGACCAAAATGTTTACAGGAGAAATATCCTAAATTTTATTTGGGATTAGACCTTGATATTACAGAAATGTATTTTTGGGGAAGATTGTATGATCAATATTTCCAGGGTAGGTCAAAAATTAAATGAAAAAAAATAAATATATTTTATTCTTAATCTGTTTTTATATCTTAGGACTTTCAGCTCAAACGGAATCGAATTCTGATGCTGTAACTTTTGAAGAAAAAGAAAACGAGGTTATAAATTATGATAATATTAAAAAAGTTTTACAAAATGATGGCTTGGATTCTTCTGCATCTGAAAAAAAGAGCTATGTAAAGCAAGTGAAACAAGAAAGAAAAAAAATCAATAAAGAAAAGTATAATTTTCCTTCAAAAAATGATTTTTGGAAGTTGATGAGTGAGTTATGGCTCGTTAAAAATGCTCAACTGTTGCGTTGGGATTTCCCCCGGCCAGAATATGGTATTGACAAAGCCTTCAAGCAACTTCTTGAGCGATATGGCTATTATAATTATGCTTTTAAGATTCTTGTTGTGAATACACCTCAAATTACTCATTTTGCCTTACCGGCAGGAGAGAAAGAGTCCATTTTTATTCTCTCTTTGCCTTTTATGAGAAGTTTAGACTTAACTAAAGTGGATCTTTCTTTATTATTGCTTGAAGATTTTCTTCGCTTAAAAGAAGAGTTTTTTCAAGATGAAGTAGACTTTGATAAGTCTCTATTAGGAACAAATTTTTACGAAAAGAAAATGGACAAGAAAGTTATTTTAAAAGTTTTAGAGTCTTATTCTGAACTTGTTTTTAAAAAAGGATTTACTTTTCAACAACAATATAAAATTACAAAAAAAATGGATAGTTTGCTAAAGTCTGAACCTCAATTGTGGGGGGCGTATTTTAGACTTTATAAAAAAATTGATCAATTTATTAAGTCTGATATGCTTTATAAAAATTATTTAAAAGTTTATCCCTCTCCTGAATTGCAAATTCAGTGGCTTTCCCCCAAAAAGAAAGTGATATGATTCATAAAATTTGGTTTGAAAAAACTCCTTTTGAGGTTCGTAGAGTTTGTCTGTATTATTTTTTATATACACTTTTTTTTGTTTTATCTTATTTAATGGTTGTTTCCACCTTTACTTTTTTTCATTTTTTATTAAATCACGATATGGGGACAGTTGAAAATTGGTTGAACCGAAATACGTGGGAGATTTTGAGCCTGTCAAAAATTGTTTCTTTGATTATTGTATTAAACATTGTGAAAATAAATTTGTACAAAGAACTCAGAATTTCTTCTTACTTTATGTTAGGAGGGGGACTCTGGATTCCCTCTCGAAAAATTATTGTGATGACGATATTTATCCTCACGATCTTCTATGCTTTTATAACACAATTTGGTGGTGGTATTGTTGAAAGTGAATTTCAAGAATACTTATTTTATTCTTCTTTCATTGGCTCTTTTTTATTTTATTTTGCAGATTTTTTTGTTCTGTACGTTCTTATTGATACTTTTGACGTAAAAAGAGCAAATGAAAATATTGTGATGTATATTTCTTTTGTTTTTTTTCTCATTTCGGCCAAGATAGCTCTACCTTATTTAAATAAATTTTATATTTTTTTATTAATTCATTTTATGACTCTTTTTCAATTGGGGCGCAAAAAGAAGTTGATTGATCCACTCTTTTATGCACTTTTTGTTATTGCCCCACTTACTGCTCTATATGGCTTAGACATCGTATGGGACAATGCTTATTCAGTTTTTTCCTATCGCAAAAGTTTGCCTATTATTGGTGTTGTTGGAATCTGGGCTATTGCAGTCGGGTATTATCACTTTCCACGTTCGATTGACTTCATTAAGGAAGATTAAGATAATTAGAGTGATAAAAATCAAATGAAAGGAGTCTAGTGTGGAAGGTGGTTTAGATATATTTCAAATTTTACTTGAATCAGGAATAGTGGTTAAGCTAGTCTTGCTGATTTTAATCGCGTGTTCAATTTTATCATGGGCAATTATTTTACAAAAAAGAAAAGCTTTCAGACTTATTTCTGAAAATAATGATAAGTTTTTTCAATATTTTCAAAACAGTACGAATCTTATCGACATTCATGAGCAAGTAGGACAATACCCTGACTCGACATTAGGGACTATGTTTGAAAGTGGTTATCAAGAATTGCGAAAAATTAGAGAAAAACTACATGAAGCTGGAAAAGAAAAAGAACTACGTCAGTATTTAGATTCTAATGGAATTGATGCTTTAGAGCGGTCATTAAAACAAGGGGCAAACGTTAGTAGTGAAAAACTTGAAAATCGACTTTCAACATTGGCTTCAATAGGTTCGATTACACCTTTTATCGGTTTGTTTGGAACTGTTTGGGGGATAATCGACTCCTTTGCAGGGCTTGCTTCTGGTGGAGGAAGTATAGAAGCAGTTGCACCTGGAATTGCTGAAGCTTTAGTCGCAACTGCTGTAGGGCTAGCTGCAGCTATACCAGCGGTTTGGGGCTATAATGTTTATAATTCGATGGTAGGAAAATTCAATGGACAGATGGAAAACTTTGGACAGGATTTTTTGAATCTCATTGAAAGAAATGTTTTGATTTCAAAGGAGTAAAGTTTTGGCCTTTAAACTGGATAATAAAAAAGGACCTATTTCCGATATTAACGTAACACCTTTAGTTGATGTCATGTTAGTTCTTTTGGTTATTTTTATGATTTCTGCACCTTTAATGTTTAGTGGAATCAAGCTAGACCTTCCAAAAACAAAAAAGGTTAATAATATTAAATTAACTCAAAAACAGGTGATTTTATCAATTTCTAAAGCAGGAGAATTCTTTGTCGGTGATGAACGCTTTCTTAAAGAAGAGTTACCCGAAGTTATACTTGGTGGTTTTAAGCAGTATAAAACAGATGTTTTATATTTAAGAGCCGATTATTCGCTCGATTATGGAGTTGTGGCCAAGTTAATCTCACAGCTTAAAAAGGAAGGAATTGCTAAAATAGCACTTGTAACGGAAATAACAAATAAAGATGATTGAAGCGAACTTTAGAGAAGATAAATTAAATGAATATATTTTCAAGGCCATCGCTGTCCATTTAGGGATTTTGATGTTGGCTTATGTTTCAAATATAATTTTTGATTTAAATCTCTTTAATTTAAAGCCCGATGAGAATGATATTAAAGTCGTTCAGTCTTCAGTTCGAGTTGATGTTGTAGGTTTACCTAAACATACCTTACAAGAGCTAAAGAAGATGGAAACACATGTAAAAGAAACAAAGGTTGAAGTTGCAAAACCTTCCAAATCTAATGAAACAAGTGAAGTCGAGTTTAAAACGAAAAAGAAAAAAGTGAATTTATCAAACTTATTAAAAAATTTGAGTTCAAGTCAGGTTAAGGAAAAAGCAAAGGCCAAGCCAAAAGATAATAAAATTGATAAAAGAGCATTAAAAAAGTTAATTTTAGAAGGTAACAAGGTAAGCCAAGGTTCTAGTATTACTGGGGAGGAATTAATTGAGTCTCAAAAAGAGTTCGTCCGCTATATTCAAGCCTTACCAGATAAGGTCAGGCCCAACTGGAAGTTACCCACTTATCTTATTGAGAAAAATTTAAGATGTCGTATACGTATATTTATTGCTTCTGACGGAAAAGTTGTTAAAACTGAAATTTTAGAGTCGAGTGGAGATGAGGAGTATGATCAAAAAGCACTCAGTGCAATTAAGCAATCAAGTCCTCTTCCAAAACCAAGCAGTAACATTTTAAAGGAAGTTACATCAGGACAAGTTGTTCTTGGATTTCCTTTGTAGGAGTTTTTTATGAAGCTTATTATTTTATTATTTATGATTACTCTCAGTTTAGGGACATGGGGGCAGTCAAACTTGACTGTTGTTGCCGTGGGGGAAGCCGAAGTTGAAAAAGACCTCATTGGATTTGTGACACCGAAGCTAGATGCTTTAAATGCTCAACAAGCAACACAAATGAAAGAGTTGATAGAAATTTTGAAGTCTGATTTTGATTTTTATCGAAATCTTTTTATTGTGGAAGATAAAACCATTAAAAAAGTTTCAGAGTCAAAAGCCAAGTTTGTTGCTGAGTTTGAAATCCTCAAAGAAAGCGATGGTTTTTATCTTGAATCTGTTTTAAAAAATATTCCGGGGAAGGTTGAAGTTATTAAAGATAAAAGAAAAATTTTATTCCAAGATATTCGTCCTTTTTCTCATGCTCTTGCAGATACATTTTACCGATCCTTAACAGGAAAAAAATCGATCTTTGAATCTAAAATTGTTTTTGTTTCAGATCGAACTTCAACGAAAGGGAAAGTTCGAAAAGAGTTGTATATTATGGACTTTGATGGAAAAAGAAAGCAGAAGTTGACTTCGCTAAACTCGATGATTATTTCACCGGCCCTTTCACAAGACAATAAAAAGATCTTATATTCCTTGATTGAAGATAGAAAAAAGAAAAATAGTTCTGGCGTTGGTTATCAAAATATTAAAAATTTAAACTTACATTTACTTGATTTGGAAACAAAAAAGACCAAGGTTATTTCCAATGAATTAGGTATAAATTCTGGAGCGATTTTTAATAAGACTGGAGAGAGTATTTATTTAACTTTAAGTCGACAAAAAAATGCAGATATTTATAAAATGAATCTTAAAACTGGGGCCAAGAGAAAAATTACGAATCATTTTGCTGAAGATGTAGATCCGCATATTAACTCTGATGAGTCATTAATGACTTTTTTGTCTGGCAGACCAGGTAAAGCAATGATCTATACATTAGATCCATCTTCTGTTGAAAAAAATGTAAAAAGAATTAGCTTTGTAGGAAGATTTAATGCTGCGCCTCGTTTTAATCCAAAAGGGACAGAGATCGTCTTTTCATCATGGGTAGATGATAGATTTGATATTTATCGAATTAATAGTGATGGGCGTAATTTAGTAAGATTAACTAAGAATTTTGGTTCAAATGAAGAGCCTTGGTATTCTCCCGACGGAGAGTTTATCGTTTTTACCTCTCAGCGCGTAATTAGCCGAAAAAAGGCAACTCAAGATGTCTATATTATGAACAGAGAGGGAGAAATTATACGAAAAATAACAGAAGGATATGGCAAAATATATACACCCAGGTGGTCTAACTAGTTAATTTAAAAGCACTTTTAGTTAAAAAAGATAGTACTTGAGATCTTTTGTCTTGTAAAAATTCCATACACTGATATACTACTACTGTAACGCATCGCATGAAAAGTAAACAGTTATCAACTTAGAGTGTAAAGGAGTTAAACATGAAGAGTGCTTTAGATATGGACAAAGTTTCAACAATTTCAACTCAGCTATTAACAAATCTAGATGAGACTATTTTTTTTACAAGATTGTCTTCAGCTATTATGGAGCTCTTTAAAGAGTATAAAGTTCAAACTTTTGAAGCTTTTAATGATGGATCGACTCTCTTAATTGCTGAAAATGGGAAGTCTATTACAGATGGTACTGAATATGCTAAAGGACAAGGACTTTCAGGTTACGTTGTAAGAACAAAAAGAGCCTATTATTCAAATTCAAAACGAGATCCTTTGTTGGCTTCTACAAAAAGAGATGAATGTGTTGAGTCAGAGCTTTGTGTTCCGATTATTTCAGAAGGTTCTATCTTGGGGACAATTCATATTCAAACTGATAATAGTGAAAGAAAGTTTTCAGAAGAAGATGTTTCGATCGTTCTCGATCTTTTAAATTCTTTAGAGCAGCCTATCAATAATATGAGGCTCTATCTTATTGCTAAAAATTTAAATAAAGAACTAGAAAAGAAGATACAAGAAAAAGAGCAGGAGCTTTTAAATCGTGGCCCTAGTATAAGTGGACGTGGAGTTAAAATAGAGCAAATTGAAATGATTGGCCATTCTAAAGCTTTTGTTGAAGTTATGAATATTGCTGAGAAAGTTGCAAAAGAAGATTTTCCTATCTTAATTGCGGGAGGTTCCGGTACTGGTAAAAAATTATTGGCAAAAAAGATTCATACTCTTAGTGATAGAAAGGAAAGAAACTGTGTTTTAGTTCATTGCAATTCAATTAACGAAGAGCAAATTGAATTAGAGCTTTTTGGAACAAAAGATCGTCCAGGAGCTATACAGAGGGCAAATGGAGGAACACTTATTTTGGACTCAATTGAAGAGCTTTCCTTACAAGTCCAGAGAAAACTTCTTCGTTTTATCATCAGTGGTGAATTATTTTGTGTTGATTCTAATATCCCCATGGCAACAAATGTACGAATTATTTCAGCAACAAAAGCAAATCTAAAGAACTTAATTGAAGAAGGCTTATTTAATGAAGATCTTCTTTATCGTCTTAATATAATGAATATTCAAATGCCAAGTTTAAAAGAAAGAAAGGATGATATTAAAATTCTTTCAGAAAGCTTTATTAATAATTCAAAAACCCATGAAAATAAGGTTTTAACTTCTAAGGCGATTGAAAGATTGGCCAATTATAATTGGCCAGGTAATATACATGAGCTAAAAAACTTAATGGAAAGAACAGCTATTTTAGTAAGTGAGCAGTTTATCGATGAAACTCATTTACCAGAGCTAGAGTCTGAAGTAGAGGCTCCGGTTGAAGTTGTGGAGGAATTTACTGAAATGACACTACACGACTTAGAAAAAATGCATATCTGTAAGACTTTGGATCATTTAGGTGGAAATAAGACAAGAGCTGCAAAATGTTTGGGAATTACAGTTAAGACGCTCTACAATAAACTTCACAGTTATGGACTTGTCGCTCCAAAAGCTGAATAAAAAATTAAGGAATTAGAGTTGTAGAATAGTAATAGAATAAGTAAAATACCACTTTAGGAGTAAATATATGAGTAAAATAAAAGAAACTAATGAAGCAGCAACACCAGCAGCTGCGACTTCAATTAAAAACTTTAAAAGTTCAAGTGAGGTCGAAAATTTTTATCGCTTTATTCACGATAATAAATTAAGAGAAGAAGCAAAAACTTTAGTGGAGATGGTGTTAAAGAAAATAACACCTCCTAAAAAAAGAGGAAGAAAAAAGTCGACTCTACAATAAAATCTTTTAAATCCCTTCTTATTTAAGAAGGGATTTTTTTTCGGATGAATAAGCATGGAAGCTAAAAATAAAAATAAAATAATTTTTGACCCTCTTTATGGGTTTATTTCTTTAACACAGTTAGAGTGGGAAATTATCCATACGCCTTTTTATCAAAGGCTACGATGGATTAAACAAATAGGTTTTTCATTTTATACATTTCCTGGAGCTGAACACTCCCGTTTTGGACATTCTATAGGTGTAATGTTTAATGCTCATAAGATTCTACAGTCTGTTGGCAAAGCCGTTTCTGATACACAATTGTTCGATATTAAAGACAACTCAACACAGAAGAAAAGGCATCAAAGTATTCGTTTGGCAGCGCTCTTACATGATTTAGGAACATTTTGCTTTTCTCATACTACTGAAATGGCCTATATTAAGTTTGGAGATACAACGAATCAAAAAAATTCAAAAGGTCATNCCGATGATCATGAACATTTAGGTTCTTTTATAATAAAAAATACCGACTTTGAGGGAGGAGTTACATCCCTTTTAAAAAAATATGAAATTGACCCTCAAGTTATTTCTGATCTTGTTAAAGGAATTTCGCCCGATATTTTAGCAAATCAAATTCTACATTCTGAGGTTGATTGTGATCGAATGGATTATCTTTTACGTGATGCACATTATACTGGGCTTAATTATGGAACTTACGATAGGGAATATTTACTCCATCATTTTTGTACCGTAAATGTGGGAGAGCAAGAGATTCTGGCCATAAAACATAATGCCCTTCATTGTGTTGAAGACTTTTTAAATGCTCGTTTTGCTTGGTATTCACAAGTTGTACGTTCTTCTAGGGGGGCAAAATTTGATGCCTTAGCTGAGGAGTTAACATTTTACTTATTAGAAAAGTCTTTGATTTATAGTTATTCTGATTTATTAGAGATGGTTAAAAATGACCCTATAAATTTTTATAGTTTTAATGATCAATATTTTATGACTCTCATTCATAAACTCTATGTCCAAGGGGAGTTTAACAAGAATCAAAGAATTAAAGAAATTACAGAAGCTCTGCTTTTTGAAAAGTCTCCACGATCTGTATATTGTGAGGAGTTTAGACAAAGAATTCTCAATCAGGATGAGGTTGATAAAAATGAAAAGTTTCATAAAAAGGCAATAGAAAAAGTTTCTCAAATAAAAAAAGTCATTGAGAAAAAAGGCGGTAAGGGAGATTGGATTGTTGTGGATATTCCAAAAAAGAATATCGTTTTTACGAAATCTAAAAAAAGAATAATTAAAGATCAACAAAGTTCAAATGTTTTACTTGAAAGAGACCCTACAAAAATTCTTACAGATACTGGAGATGTTCAACTTTTGGTTGATGTCGAAAACTCTATTATTGCTCAAATTCAAAATGCTTATAATTTTGTCCCCAATGTTTATTGTTCTGACTCTGCCTATCAGCTTCTCCTGAAAGAAAAAGTACTTGAGCGCTAATCTAGGGTAAGCATTTTTTTTAATGAAATTCAATCGGTAAGTTCACGGCCTACTTTACTTTGTCTTTAAAAGTGCGTTAAAATAATAGAGCAGATGGATCTGCCCCATATTTTCGTATGGTTATGACATTGGAAGGTCTATGAAGGATATATTTCAAAGAAAAAAAGAGAACTATCGTTTTCGAGATCAATTTTTATATCATTTAGATAATGTGGATGTTAAATTCCGCCACTGTCATGCTCTTAAGGGGATTACATTAACTGTTAACCCTGGAGAAATTCTGTTTGTCACTGGAAAGTCTGGTGCGGGAAAAACAACTTTATTAAACTTGTTGTCTGGTGATCTTCATCCTTCAAGAGGCCGTGTTTTAGGAGTCGAACAGGGAGATCGTTTCGTTTCTCAAGTCTTCCAAGATCTACGGCTGTTTGATAATAAAAGTTGTGAAGAGAATATTTGGTATGCTTATGATGCAAAATTATATAAGAATCGGAATGAGTTTCACGCAGACATGATTGAACTTGCGAGTGTGCTTGGGATGAAAGATAAACTTTCTTTAAAAATAGAACAGGCCAATGGCGGTTTAAAGCAAAAAGTGGCCATGGTCAGGGCCTTAATGACCAGACCCAATATTCTTATTGCTGACGAACCAACTGCAGCTTTGGATAAAGAAAGTTCTATTAAGCTTTTTGATGTTTTAAACTTTTACAATGTGAAACGAAAGCTCACAGTTGTCTGGGCTTCACATAATAGGGACCTCGTAAAACAGTTCCCAGGAAAAATTGTGCATTTGGAAAATGGTAAACTTATATACTCAGGACATGCATGTTTTATTTAAAAGAATTTTTTAAGATTATTCGAGAAAATTTAATTCTAGGTGCCATTTATATATGCGCTACAGTGGGTGTTATTTCGACCACCTATTTTCAAAATGATATTCGTAGCCTTTTATCCTTACAAGAATCAACAAAAACTTATCCTTATTTTAATGCACTAGTCTCCGAGAATAAGAATTTAACTGGTGTGCTTCGAAGGGTTAGAAATTTGCCAGGAGTGGTAAATGTTCAAGCAGCTAGTGAAAAAAGCTTAGGAGATGAAGTCGAGAATTTAAAAAAAGTTTTTGGGGCGAATCTTGTCGATAGTTTAGCCTCAGTTAATTATAAAAGAATTAAAATTGAAGTTGATAACGAGCTTAAGGCGAGTAGTTTTAGCCTTATTAAAGAATATCTTGCGAGATTGATAGGTGAAAAATCAATTACTATGGGAGAAATGAAATATCCTAAAAAAGTCAAAATTAAGAAAGGTGATTTTCTTTATACTTTTTTAAAAATGTTTGATGTTTATGCTATCTTTGTTTTCTCAGGTTTGTGGTTAATTAGTTTTCTTTTGATTTTAAAACCAACTCTTAAAACTGCTTTTGTGGTTGAAAAGTTTCAAAGAAAATCCAGCGTTTGTTTTAAAATAGTATTTATAAGTACATTGAGCCTTGTCGCTACAACATTTTTGATTAATTACATACTGGTAGGACATTTAAACTTGATAGCCGTCGTAGCAACTTTGTGCATGCTTACTTTTGTAGGAGTTGTGACTCTTGGTCTAAAAAGAAAGTACAGCTTTTAGTATGAAAGTTTTAATTTTAATAGTTTTCTTATTCTCTATTTCAGCAAATGCTTCTAAGAGAAGTATCAAACAATTACGTGATAAAATTACTAATCAAAGTTCCCAACTAAATAAGTTAGCGGCACAAATTAAAGAAATTGATAATCAGTTAGGAAGTTCAAATAATCGCTATCTCGCAAAAATGAAGGATATTGAAGACTTTGAAAAAAAAGTTGAACAATTAAAAGGTGAACTTTCGACTAGTGCTGCTTCTGTTTCAAAGGAGGTTGAATTAAGTAAACTTGCCTTTGATCGCTATCTTTTGGAAGTCAGTGATGCTGAAGTTGATACATCTTTGAAGGCAAAAAAAATTTATTACGAGATTTTGTCAAAAAAATTAAAAAAATTAAAAAAGGCTCAAGCCGCTTCTAATAAAAATTTGCAACTTATAAATAATTATGAACAAAAAATTGGTTCAATAAAAAAGGAAGAAGAGTCATTATATCAGTTTATCATGGAGTTAGAGAAGCGAAAGAAAGAGTATGGCCAAGAGTATATATCGCTGATGGAAGATAAAAATCAAAGTGAAATTGTACTCGATAAAGTTGTTGCAAAATTAAGAGTTAGGAAAAAAAACAACTTAAAAAAGAATGGTGTTTTGTTTCAGCTTGATATTCCCCTGGAAAAATATGTCAGTATCAATAAAACCAAAGAGGGGATTAATTTAAAATATTCACAAACAACACCTATCTTAGCTCCTCGTGCAGGTAAAATTGTGTACGCTGGTGAACTTGCGAGTTATGGAAATGTTGTCATTATCGACCATGGACAAGATGTAAGGTCTGTTTTATTAGGAGATCTTGTCGCTAAGGTTAAGAAGGGTGATGTTGTTAATAATAAACAATTATTAGGATATACTATTGCAGATCTTGGGAATGTTAAATCTTTATATTTTGAGGTTAGAAAAAAAGATATTGCTCAGAATACTGCCAATTGGTTAGCAAAGAAAAAAGTTAATATTTAGAATAAGAAAGGATTATAATATGCGTATTTGTTTGTGGTTTTTAGTGGCCATATCTGTAACGTCTTCAAGTTTTGCGGTAACGAAGTCTAGGTATGAAGAACTAGAACTTTTTAATAAAGTCCTTTATTTAATAGAAAGCCAGTATTATCGCCCTGTTGATACGAATAAACTTATTGAGGGGGCAATAAAAGGGATGATGGATACACTTGACCCTCATTCAACTTTTTTAAGCAAAGAGTTCTATAAAAAAATGCAAGCCGATACTGATGGAGAATTTGGGGGGTTAGGAATTGAAGTGACTCAAAAGGATGGAGTCATTTATGTGGTTACACCGATAGATGATACACCAGCTTATAGAGCCGGAATACAAGCGAAAGATAAGATTGTCGAAATTAATCATGAGTCTATTTTAGGTTTTACCCTAGATGAGGCCATTGATAAAATGAAAGGGAAGGAAGGAAGCAAGGTTCATCTTGGGATACTCCGTGAAGGAGTGAAAGGAGTTCAACACTTCACTTTAAAAAGGGAAAAAATTATTGTCAAAGCTGTAAAGTCTTTTTTACTTGAAGAAAAGTATGCATTTATTAGGCTTACTCAGTTTCAAAGACGTTCGGCAAAAGATATTAATAAAGCCATTAAGCGTTTAAATAAAAAATCTGGTGGATTAAAGGGGATTGTTTTGGATTTACGCTCTAATCCGGGTGGTTTATTAGACGAGGCAATAAAAGTGTCATCTTTATTTCTTAAGGAGGGCGTTGTTGTTTCAACAGAGTCGCGAGATCCAAATAATAAAAATATTCATTACGTGATCAAAAGTATGGATAAGTATTTAGATATTCCCTTAGTCGTCTTAGTCAATGGTGCTTCTGCCTCAGCTTCAGAGATTGTAGCAGGTGCCTTACAAGATCATAATCGTGCTATCATTATGGGGAGTCAAACTTTTGGAAAAGGTTCTGTGCAAACGGTTGTGGCCATTGATAATAGTAATGAGCATGGTGTTAAATTAACCATTGCTCAGTATATGACCCCAAAAAATAGGAAAATACAAGCGCTTGGAATCTCTCCTGATATTAAGATAGCAGACATGGATATTAATTGGGTTTCGGAACACAAAAAAAGAGAAAACTTTATTCGTGAGAAAGACTTAAGAAATCATCTTACTGCCACAGTTGAAACCAAAGAAGAGAAAAAACTACGACTAAAAGAAGAAAAAGAGGCAAGAATTCGCCGTGCAGAAAAAATTCGAAACCGTGATAAGTCTAAAAAGAAAAAAACTGAAAATGATATCTTTAAAAAATATCATCCAAAGAATGATTATCAAGCTTTGCAAGCAGTTAAGTTTTTACAAACGTATAAGTTTTTTAAAAATTTTAATCAAAAATAAAAGGTTAGGCTTTGATTGAGCAAAAAGTATCTTCGGTTAGTGAAGTCATTCAGGCCATCAAGACTACACTTGAGTTTGAATATTCTGATCTTGTCATAGAAGGAGAGGTTTCAAATCTTTCTCATTCATCAGCTGGACATTATTATTTTAATCTTTCTGATGAAAACTCTACAATTAATTGTGCCTTATTTAAAATAGATGCTTTAAGAAATCCAGTCATAAAAAAAATGAAAAATGGAGATAAAATTATTATTTCTGGGCCATTAGGTCTTTATGCTAAAAGAGGAAGCTTTCAAGTTATTTGTAAAAGAGTCACACCAGCTGGAAAAGGAGACTTGAAAGTACAATTTGAAGTTTTGAAAAAGCGTTTAGCTGCCCAAGGATATTTTGATCCTCTTCATAAAAAACAAATACCTACTTTTCCTCAAAAAGTGGCGGTGATTACAGCTTTAAGAGGAGCTGCATTACAAGATTTTTTAAATGTCATAAAAAGACGCTCAATGTGGTTTGATATTTGTATTATACCAAGTGTTGTTCAGGGAGAGAAATCGGCTGCTTCACTTGTGAGTGCTCTTGATAAGGCGGAACAACTAGAAGGAATTGATGTCATTGTCGTAACTAGGGGAGGAGGCTCTATGGAGGATCTATGGAGTTTTAATGATGAAAAGCTAATAATGAAGGCTTATCAAAGTTCTATTCCTATTATTTCAGCTGTAGGTCATCAGGTAGATTATACTTTATTAGACTATGTTGCAGACTATCGTTGTGAAACACCAAGTGCAGCAGCAGAAGTCTTAAGCCAATACCAAACAGAGCTTTCCAAAAGGCTTCGTTTTTGTTTGACTCATATTCGTTCGCAGTTTAAGAGTTTTCGCTTAGATTTTTTAAGTCGTTTAGAGCGAGTCAATCCCTTGGGCCAATTGAGTTTACTTCAAAAGAAAATTCATCATTTTCAAATGCGTTTAGAAAAGTTTAAATATCTTGAGCAAAAAGATCTAGTTGAGATGAATCAGAAGATGATGTTTTTGGATGAACTCAGCAGCAGAATGGAGAATGTTTTAGCTAAAAAGTCTGAGTCTCATGCCCATAAGTTAAATTTATTGGAAAGATCTTTGTTAAACCTAAGTCCAGGTCGTGTTTTGGAGCGCGGTTATTCTTATATAAGAACTGAGAAAGGGAGTGTCATTACTTCTAAGGAAAGTTTTGATACTATAAAAAAAGATGATATTTTAAATATTCAATTTTTTGATGGAAGTGGAAAGGTGAGAAAGGTGGAATCATGATAAAATTACTTTTAATGTTTTTGGTAACGACAGCATGTGCTAATATTCAATCAATTAAGGGCAAGGATGAGGATAAAACTCAGAGCACAATGGCAGCAAGCTCTATGAGTGAAGAAAAGTATCCTGTAAAAGTTGTTGAAGTCTTTAATGGAAAGGTGAAATACGTTCAAGTTCCAACATCATTAAATGATGGATCTTACATATTAAAGTGTAATGAACTTTTAACCTCTAAACCTTTAAAACAAAAAATTCCCGTTGAAGTAAGAGATGGGCTTGCTCATGTTTATTATGCTGAAAGTTATTTCTCAATAGCGAAAAAACATAAATGTATGTTAGAGGATGAGCATGTTCTTACCGTCATGGTCAAACAATATCCTTATAAAGAGGAAAGGTTAAAAGTCGCTAAGAGTAAAGTGAAATTGAGTAAAAAAGATCAAAAGCGAGTTGGACGAGAGTGGCTTATGACAAAAAAAGTTTATGAAAACTCAGCGAAAACATTGTTAATTGATAAGCCATTTCTTAAACCTTTAAACAGTTACATTACAAGCCGATACGGAAAAAAAAGAATTTTTAATGATATGAAGAGATCTCAACATTTAGGAAATGACTTTAGGGCTAAAGTAGGTGTCCCCATTCCAGTTTCCAATAAAGGAAGAGTGGCCTTTACAGGAGATCTTTTTTATACCGGAAAAGTTGTTATTGTCGATCATGGACTAAATATTTTTTCTCTTTACGCTCATCTTTCTGATATTAAGGTGAAAGTAGGTCAAATGTTAGAGCGAGGTCAAATTGTAGGTCTGTCTGGAATGACAGGGAGAGTTTCTGGCCCTCATTTACATTGGGGAATAAAAATGAATGGACACAATATTGATGGTTTTTCATTGGTAGAAGAATCTCAAAAACAGTTTGTAAATGAATCAGTCACCACACATTAATTATTTTATTGATGCAAGTTTAAAGAACTTTGATAAAGATTTGTACCGACATATTGACTCTTATATGCAGGAGAAAAAACTTATTCCTCTAGAGAGGATTAATGATGATCAAAAATCAATTTTATCTGTTTATATTTTATTTGATACAGAAGTCGACCCAAATATTATAAGAACTGATGATGTGATTTTAAAGTTTTCAGGAGCGAATTTAGACTTTTTTTCTCATGCGGCGACAGAGTCTGTAAGTTATTTTGAAGTAGAAAGTTTTGAAGATTTTTGTCAAACCTGGAAGCTTATTCAGACTTTTTTAGATATTAAACTGAAAAAAAAAGAAGAAGAGATCTTTGAGTCTTCCCTAAAAAAAATTAAAAAAGATGTATCAAAAAAAGAGCTAGGAGAAATTTTAAGATCTGCTCCATCTTTGGAAATACAAAGTTTTGAGCGAAGCTTATATGAAATATCTATTGAAGAGATGAGTATAGATAGGGTGAATATATTATTAAAGTCTCATTTCCATGGAGAAATTTCATTGTTAAATTCATTAGATGAGTTCGATGCAAATGAGACTTTTTTAGGAATACAAACCTTTGATGAAAAAATATCTTTTTTAAAAACAAGTGAGCTAAACCAGAATTTCTTTCGAAGTTATATTATCTTATATGAGTATTTTGAAGGGATTAATACTTTATCTCAATCTCAACAAGCTTTTGAAAACTGGAGTGATATTATTCATTATATCGATATTCCTTTACTTATGTATGATCAAGCTGGTCACCCTGTCATTCATAATAGTTCGTTTGTAAAATTAAGTCTTTCTATAAAAGAATGTTTAGAAGTGAAAGATAATGCTCAAATACATATTGATGCTAAGTTGTTTAGAGTTGTGAGGGAACCCTTAGAAAAAGATCTTACTGTTATGTTGTTTTTTCCTGTGGAAGAGTTTTTAACATCGACAATGGGAAAAACAAAGTCTGAGGAACTTGGAATTATCACTTCGTCAATTGCTCATGAACTCAACAATCCGTTGGGCGGAATTTTAGCTGCTATTGATGTGAATTTATTAGATGAAGAAGACCAAGAATCAGAGGTTTCTCAACGCCTTGAAGAAATGAAGCTTGGGGTTAAGCGCTGTAAAAAATTAGTTGAAACATTCCTAGGGTTCTCAAGAGGAAAGGCTCAAGATATATCCTCTCAAAAAAATAGTTTTAGTGTAAAGGATGCTGTTACTCAGGCTTTAGATTTAATCCGCTTTCGATTAGTTGAAAATAATATTTCCATGAATTTAGACTATTCAAAAAAAGGTGACTTTAAAAAAGAGATCAACCCTTATATTTTATCGATGGTTTTTTATTTAACATATGGTGCTTTGGTCACGGAATTATCTCATTATCATCTTGTAAGTGGAAGTAGTAGCTTAAAAGTAGATCTTAATATTTTAGAGAGCAAAGATCAGATAATGATGACTGTTAATGAAAAGCTTGGAAATATTGAGTCTGTTTTTAATTCTAAGCTATTGGCCCATCTTTTAGAATTATTAGAACTAGAGTTTCAGCATAAAAATAATGTCTTTTTTCTTAAAGCTATTTAGATACTTTTTGAAGGAAAGTTAAAATCATTATTATCTTCTTTTGAGAAAGATTCAATTGTTTTTAAAACTTGTTCTTTACTTTCTTTTACGCTTTTACGGTCTAAGTATAAATACTTATTTTGTCCTTTATTGAGAGTAAGAAAATTTTCAATTAATGGTTTTATTTCGTGATGAATTAATTGTTTTTTTTGGCCTTTTTGGTTTGATTCAAAACGATTTATTTGATTATTGAGATATTGATAAAGTTTCTTCTTTTGTGCTGGAATTTTAAAAAGCTGTTTTGTGTTTGTATTTAAATGTAAAAATGAATAGGCTATGACCTGATCTGTAACGAGATGGTGGGTTAAAAGAAAATCTATTTTTTCTAAAGCCACCTTGTCTTTATTATCAGAGTGATACCTTGAGCTAAGATAATTCATTAACATATCTCTAATTTCTTCAGGGTACTTTTTGAAATGATTATTAAAATGAAATAATCCATCTAAAACCGGCTTCATCAGTCGAACTGTTATGAGGTTCCAGTTTGTTGAATTCAAGACGGAACTTATAATTTCCAGCTCATCTTCTGGAACTTGAAGGGGGAGAACTGCAAGAATAAGACCTCTTTCTCCTTTAATAGTCATGAGCATTGATCTTTTTTGACTTTGAAAAAACTCTAAAATGTCTTTATTAGTAAAGTTATGATCAAAATGAAGTCTATCAAGTTCAAATTTATTACGTGGGTAATAGAGTTGATTGACTTTCTTAATTCCCTTATCGATAAAAATATTGAGATAAATGATGAGAAGCTTTGCTGTTGCTAATGCATCATCATAAGCTCTATGGGCCATCGAGTGCTCAATGTTAAATAAACGACTCATATAAGTTAAGTTAGAGTTTAAAATTTCTGGGATCAGATGTTTTGTCATAACATTTGTACATATGACATTATTTTTTAGAGGAGGTTTTTTTAATCTTTTTAGAACACTATTGAGAAAAGGAACATCAAAAGAAGTGTTATGGGCCACAATAATATCATCTGAAATAAATTCAATAATTTCATGGATGACTTTATCTATTGTTGGACATTCTTCAACATCTTTTTGTGAAATATTTGTAAGGTTTTGGATAAACTCAGGAATAGCTATTTCTGGATTAATTAGAAAGCTTTTTTTATTAACGACTTCCCGGGCCTGGATTTTCACCATACCAATTTCTATTATTTTATCCTTTGAATGATTACCGCCAGTTGTTTCTAGATCGATGACACAAAAAGATAAATCGTCTACTATGCGTTGTGAATCAACACTGTTCATTAAATACTACTTTGTCCCCATTTTTTTACCACAGTGGTGACTAGCTTAGTAAACTTCTCCATGGCCATGTTTGCTACATCTTTAACATCATCATGGCTAAGTTTCTCTTTGCTAATTCCAGCTGCTAAATTTGTTATACATGAAATTCCACAAACTTTTAAGCCTGCATGATTTGCTGCAATTGACTCAGGTACTGTACTCATACCTACCATATCGGCACCTAAGGTTTTTAGCATGTTGATTTCAGCGGGGGTTTCGTAAGCAGGACCTAGGACTCCAGCATAAACTCCTGACTTTAAAGGAATATTGAGCTCATTGGCCACATCATTAAGGAGTTTATTTAATTCCAAATTATAGGCTTCACTCATGTCCGGAAACCTGACTCCTAGTTCTTCAGGGTTTGGTCCTATAAGTGGACTATTACCTGTGAGATTAAGATGGTCTGTTATGGCGACGAGTTCTCCTGGGGCGAAATCTTTATTAATTCCACCTGCGGCATTAGTTAAAATGAGGGCCTTCGTTCCTAATTTAGCTAGAATACGAGTTGGAAGAACGACATCTTCAAGATTATGACCTTCGTAATAATGAAATCTGCCTTGGAAAACAGCAACTTTCGTTTGACCTATCGTTCCGCAGATAAGTTTTCCTGCATGACCTTTGACCGTGGCCATGGGAAAGTTTGGTATGTCAGAATAGGAAATAATTTTTTTATTTTCCACTTGTTCAGCAAAATTGCCTAGACCTGAACCTAAGATGATTCCGAGCTCGGGGGTGAATCCTTCCAGTTGCTTTTGAATAAATTGGGTTGTTTGTTCTAATTTTTTTATCATTTTGTTCCTTTTAGTTTACGACATCAAAGATTGTCTCCATTTTTTTGGCTGGAGCACTTTTAGATATTTGACAAATATCTTGGTTCATTTTTTCCTGAATCATTTCAACAGTCTTAGTTTGATTTTTATGATGATAGACTGTGAAGATGGGTTCATCTTTTTTGATTTTATCTCCTAGTTTTTTATGAAAATAAAAACCAACCCCAAAATCAATTTTGTCGCTTTTAACTTTTCTGCCTCCACCAAGTTCTGTACACATAAAGCCGATTTGATCATTTTTAAATGATTTAAGATATCCAGTTTTATTGGCAAGTATTGGGGTTTCACATGGNNCACNTGNNGAGTAAAGAGTAGTTATTAATAAAACTAGGATTTCCTCCTTGGTTATTTATCAGTTCAGAAAACTTAGCAAGAGCTGAACCATCTTTTAAAGTCATTTTAGCTCTTTTGAGTGCTTTGGGAAATGTCGTTTCAATTCCAGCTAAATGCACCATATGGGCTGCCAAATTTAAAGAAATCTCGGTAATATCTTTAGCTCCTTTTTGTTTTAAAACTTCTACACATTCAATAAGTTCTAGGGAGTGACCAACGGCCTGGCCAAGAGGCTGGTCCATATTTGTAAGAAGCGCTACTGCTTTTTTATCAAATCGCTTTGCAGTTGAAATAATTGATTTTGCAAGCTTTTTAGCCTCGGTCTTTGTTCGCATAAAAGCTCCGGAGCCGACTTTGATATCCATGACAATGCCATTAGCTCCTTCAGCCAATTTTTTAGACATAATGCTGGCAGTGATTAAAGGAATAGAGTCTATCGTTGCTGTAACATCTCTTAGCGCATAAATTCTTTTATCTGCAGGGGCGATTTCTTGGGTTTGGCCAATGAGAACCATTCCTTTCTCAGTGAGAAGCTTTTGAAATTGATTTAAATCTAAGTCTGTTTTAAAGCCTTTTACAGCTTCGATTTTATCTACTGTTCCGCCTGTAAAGCCAAGTCCTCGTCCAGCAATCATAGGAACCTTAACTCCACAAGCTGCAGCAATAGGCGCAAGAATGAATGAAGCTTTGTCACCAATTCCCCCAGTACTATGTTTGTCAATGATTGTTGGATCATCAAACTGTAGAGTTTTGCCTGAATAGAGCATGGCATCGGTCAATCCCGCCGTTTCTTTACTATCCATTCCGTTAAGAAAAATGGCCATTAGCAAGGCACTCATTTGATAGTCTTTAATTTGATTTTTCATGTACTGATCAATAGTCCACTTTATTTCTTCATGAGTTAAGGGGATCGATTTCTTTTTTTTATCTATAATTTGGTACATGGTATATTGTGACATTATTCACCTATCTGCTAACTTGCCTATTTTAATTCTAGAATCTATCATTAATTGTAATGCTAGTAATGATGAATATTACTGTAGTAAAATGATTTTTGAAAGGAATGATATGCAAATTATTTTAAATATAAAAAGAGTCGCTTTCGTTGTTTTTTTTGCTTTGAGTCAGTCAGGTGTATCCTATGCTCAAACTGCTGGTGGGGCAGGTGGAGGAGGCGATTTAGATAAATTGGCCAATGATACAAAAAATGACTTACTCGTCGTTGTTGGCGGGGGGCTGGCCGGAGCTATTTTAGGTTTGTCGACATTATCATTTGTTGAAGAGCCAAAAGAACATACTAGAAATATTATTGTGGGAGCTTCTATTGGAATTATTGCTGGGGTTGGATTTGTCGCTTTTAGTCAAGCAAACAAAACTCAGAGTATGATATATGGAGAGTCCTATTCGACTAAGGCAAATCTCAGCTCCGAAGACTTTAATACAGCGGCTCGTACTGCATGGCATTCAAGCGAGAAACATAAACCTGCTTTAAAGTCAGTTTGGACTCCTTATCAAGTTAACTACACTATTAAATTTTAAATAGTTACAAAGTAGTAGTTTCATTTTATGAGTTTTATTTTCTCATTTAATCTCATCTTAGTATGAAGTATTTAAAAAATTCTTTTAAGTTATTTTCATAAAAATTTTGTATATCTAATTGAATTCTTGGCCCTTTAGTAATAAAACAACATGGTTTTACTCGGGATTATGCACAAGGGTTGAGATATATGGAAAAATTGATGTCACTTATTGGACTACTGGTTATGGTTGCTATTGCCTATGCTCTTAGCACATCTAGAAAGCATATTAAATGGAAAACAATATTGACTGGTCTGGGCTTACAACTTTTGTTTGGACTTTTTATTCTAAAAACACCTTTTGGGGTAACTGTTTTTGATAGTGCTAGAGAAGCCTTTCAAAGTATTTTAGATTATACAAATGAAGGTTCAAAGTTTGTTTTTGGGTCTTTAACTGATGTTCCTAAGTCTGGTTTCATTTTTGCTTTTTTAGTTTTACCAACCATTATTTTTATGAGCTCACTTATGAGTGTTTTATATCATATAGGATTGATGCAAAAAGTGGTCGAGTTTACAGCAAAAATAATGATGAAAGTTATGCGTACAAGCGGGGCAGAGTCTTTATCTGCAGCGGCGAATATTTTTGTGGGGCAAACCGAGGCTCCTTTAGTCGTGAAACCCTTTGTCGAAAAAATGACTCGCTCTGAGCTTATGGCTTTGATGACGGGGGGAATGGCCACGGTTGCAGGTGGAGTTTTAGCTGCTTATGTTGGTATGGGAGTTGATGCAGGTCACCTTTTAGCAGCTTCTGTTATGTCTGCCCCTGCGGCTTTAGTCTGTGCTAAATTAATGATTCCTGAGACTGAGAAGTCTTTAACTGAAGGGGTTGTTAGTGTCGACCTACCTAAGACTCATGCAAACTTAATTGATGCTGCAGCAAGTGGAGCTTCAGAAGGTTTATCATTGGCCTTAAATGTAGGTGCAATGTTATTGGCCTTTATTGCTTTAATTGCAATGATGAATGGCATGCTTGGATGGATTGGAAATCTCGTTGGATTTCCTCAATTAAGTTTTGAGTTTTTAATAAGTTATTTGTTTGCACCTTTTGCCTTTTTAATGGGAGTGCCTTGGGATGATTGTTTACAAGTTGGTGTCATGTTAGGGAAAAAAACTGTTGTAAATGAATTTGTTGCTTATTTGGACTTACAAGCAGCAATTAAATCTGGAGCAATCAGTGAGCGGGCGATAACGATCACAACTTATGCTCTTTGTGGGTTTGCAAATTTTTCTTCTATAGCTATTCAACTTGGGGGCATTGGTGGACTTGCTCCTTCAAGAAGACAAGATTTAGCAAAACTAGGAGTTCAATCATTGATTGCAGGAACATTGGCCTGTTTTATGACGGCTTGTATTGCAGGATTGTTGATTTAGAAAGATTTTAGCTAAAACATTAAAGTCTTTCTTCTCGATGAAAAGTACGTTTTGCTGTTGATTTATCTTTTGTGATTTCAAAATTTATACGACCAATTTCTAAACCATTTTCAGTTTCTACTCTTATTTGCCATTGTCCTGGTTGATAATTTTGTTTAAAAGCAAACCCTCTAAAGCCATTTGCTCTTCCTCCAGTTATTGTTAAAGGAATTCTGTCAGAGGTTACATCTTTGTTTGAAAGGAGTTGAATCCAACGAATATAGACTGTTCCTTCATAACCACCAGGGGCAAAAATATTAGTGAAAACATAAACAGAATCATTTTGTCTGGCCTTAAAGTCTTGATCTCCATGGGTCCAAAACTTCCATGAAGGAGTCAGTTGAGAAGTGACATATCCGCCATTGTCAGTTTTCTCAACTTGATGAAAGATACCTATATATTTTAAGCTTAAAGGTATAGGGGGAATGATTTTACAAGCGTGTAAAAAGATAAAGATGAGGGCCATACACATCTGAGGTAATAGTATTTCTTTTATCCCTTGTTGCCTTTGATAACCTTTTTTATAGATAAGCCAAAAGGCAGCTAAGGTAATAAGTGAAGCTAAAATAATACAGACATAGAAAATAAATTGCCCAGAGGTTCCTAACAAAAGAGGAATAATATAAAAAAAATAGCTAATGAGGCATAACTTAAATAAGCTACTCTTTATAATAAGCCCTTTCTTTTTAAAAGCTTCAAGCTCATTGAGAAGTAAAAGAATGACCATTAAGCTTAAAAAAATAAAGGACGAAGCCAATGAACTACTTTTAAAGTAGAAAAGGGTAAAAGCACTTAATAAGGCCCCTAGTAAAAAGTGAAAAATATCTTCTTGATAAGTTGAGAAAATATGAAGGTAACTTTTCGAGTTTTGACTGGGCTTCCAATCAATAAATTCAAGTGCTAATAAGAACGCACAACAAAACATATAAAAACTCAGCATGATGATATTGCTGGTATCATCAATATCTCCAAGAGTCATAACATCAAAAATAAAACCAGTACTAAAGAAAAGGGCCGGTAAAAATTGTTCATATTTTTTATGAACTTCTTTTATCCATAATATTTGAGTTGAATACTTTTGCTTAAGTTGATCCATATTTTACCTATCGTCTTTTCAGCAAGATATGTTAAAAAGAAATCAACCAAGCGACTATTATGAAGATAGAAGAGAAAAATGCCAGAACATTCCTGCTGCGTCTTTCTATTTAAACTCATAGCAGGTAAAGTAAAAGGGTATTAATTTAAAAGTTTAAGGTTTACATTCATGGCAAAAGAATTGGTGATCAATCAGACACATAATGAAAGTCGTGTCGCACTGATTGAAAATGGAGATATACTCGATTTTTTAATTGACCGCGACTCTTCAACTAAAAACAAACCGACAGTAGGCAATATTTATAAAGGACGAGTTTTGCGAGTTCTTCCTGGAATGCAGTCTGCTTTTGTTGATATTGGCTACGAAAGAGCAGCTTTTTTGTATGTTGATGATGCGTATATTCCGACATTGGAAGAGCAAAGAGAAATGGCAAAAAGGTTGGAAGAGAAAGAAAAAGAACGTCAAGATCAACTTAATGCGATGATTGGACAGACTATTCCTGATGAGTTTAGTACCTATTCAGACTCAGTTGATATGCGCTATCGGTCAGATATAAAAATACAAGATTTTCTTAAAGAGGGTGATGAAATTTTGGTGCAGGTAGCAAAAGAGCCTATCTCTACTAAAGGTCCTAGAGTGACAAGACATATAACACTTGCAGGAAGACATGTTGTGTATATGCCTTTAATTGAGCATGTTGGTGTTTCGAGAAGAATTGAAAGTGAGCAGGAGAGAGAGAGACTTAAAGGGATATTAGAGTCAATTCGACCGGAAGGCGTTGGGGTTATTGCAAGAACAGTAGCTGAAGGCCAATCCCACAAGGTTCTTAAAAATGATTATTCTTTATTGGTTAAGATTTGGAAAGATGCTGGCAAGCAAGAAGAGAAGTGTAAAGCCCCCTCACTTGTTTACAATGATTTGACTTTTATTCAGCGTTCTTTGCGTGATATTACTGATGAAGATGTCGATAAAATTATTGTGGACTCAAAGTCTAACCTTAAACAAGTTGAAAAATTTGTAAATCGTTATCTTCCGAGTATGAAGGGAAAAGTTGAGCTTTATGACGATGAAAAGCCAATATTTGAATACTATAATATCGATGTTGAGATAGAACGTGCTTTAAGTAACAAAGNTNATCTGCGCTCTGGTGGATCTTTAAATATTGATCAAACAGAGGCTTTGGTGTCAATTGATGTAAATACTGGGAAGTTTGTCGGGAAAAGAACTTTAGAAGAAACAATCTTAAAGACTAACTTAGAAGCAGTAAAAGAAATTGCTTACCAACTCAGAGTAAGAAATTGTGGTGGAATCATTATTATTGATTTTATCGACATGGAAAAGGAAGAAAATAAAGAGCAAGTTTATTCCGCTCTTTTAGAGGCTTTAAAAAAGGATCGTGCTAAGACAAATGTTTTACCTATTTCAGGCTTAGGCTTAGTTGAGATGACGAGAAAAAGAACTCGAGATACCTTAACAAGAGTTATGTGTGAGCCTTGTCCTTATTGTGAAGGAACTGGCCGGGTTAAATCAGTAAGTACTGTTTGCTACGAAATTTTGAGGGAAGTCACAAAAGCGATGAAGAAAGAAAGCACACCAAATGTTTCGGTTTACGCTCATCCCGAAGTGAGTGCAAGATTAACAAGTGAAGATTTTGAAATTATAGAAATGCTAGAAGACTCTTTAGGCAAACAACTGTCAATTAGAGCTGATAATTCTTATCATATTGAGCAATATGAGATTTTTACTAATTAAAAAAGCTTAATGATGCTGGCTTGGGACCTTCTTTTGTTGTCGCTGAAGTCTTTGCTTTTTGACACTCAAAGTTCTTCTCAATTTTTTGACTGCCAAAGTGTAATCCCATAAAGCTAATTAAAGGCTCCCTGTATTTATCGAAAAACTTTGCTTCTTTTATACTACCATCTTTTAGACTTTGGACTAATGTAAAGCCTTGGCTGCCGTTATTAAATGCATCGTTTTGCCAATAATGAGTTTCAAACGAGTTTTCTTGTGTTTCTTTTGAATTCGCCGAATGATCTAATTTTGTTAGAAGTTGACCCTTTGTTAACTGTTTTTCATGAATACTAAATTCCGAATGATTCCAGCCCCCAAAATTATTCTTTTGTTTGACTTCAAAGCTGAGAATCTGCTTGGCCTTGTTATAGACAATATTATTGATTGAGCAGGTTTTTATTTGAAATTCTAGCAGTTTAGAATAAATATCTTTAAGCTTTGGTTTTTTTATTAATTGTGATTTTAGACGTGAATAGATGGAGCTGATTTCTGCTTTTCTACTTTTTAAAATAATTCGATTAGCATAATCAATTCTTGTTTTAATTTTTTCAGCTTCATCAAAAGTCAGCTTACCTTCATTCGTTTGTTGAAAAAGTTTTTGATCTATTTTGGTAAGTTCACCTTCTAATTTATAAAAGAGTTTTGTTTGTAATCGATATTTAATTTCAAGTCGTTTTGCAAGTTTGGCTTGAGCTGTAAGACTAATTTGCTGCATATTCTTAGGTAGCTCTAGGCTAAAGTCTTGGATGATTGTGTTTTCTAATTTATCAACTTGCTTTTTGAGCTGGAAAAAAGCTTTTGAATTGGCGTTTACTGTGGAAAAACTCATAAAAAAAATAGTGATGCTTAGTAAAAAATATTTCATAGAAGGTATTTTCGACCATTTTGAAGAAAACTTAAGTTAAAACATCGGTTATATTGTAATCTTAGATACTTACCTTTGTTGTTGATTTTACGGCCTCAAAGTCTAAGCCATAAAAATAGGGCTCTTAATAAATTAAACTCATTGATTTTAGGTCGGGCAATTTGTTTTAAGTCGCTTTTCTAGGTCTGCAACAATATCTTTTCTCAATTGTATTCCCTGCGACTTGAATAGAGATTTATAGTCATCAATTTCAATGGTCTCTAGATTTAGCTTAATTGTTTTAAATAGCCTAGGAAAATGCTCTCCTGGATGTTGAACATGGTGTAAACCTCCTGAATAAGCAATTAATATGCGTCCATCTTCAAGCTCTGGGATAATTTCAGCAACTCCAGAGCGAATTGTCATAGGCTTTCCTTCTGAGTCTAAGCCACTAGCACGCTTCATTCTCCCTTCAGGTGCAATGACTATGACACTTCTATTTTGAATCGCTGTAAGGAATTTTTTCCACGAGCTATCTCTTTTGCGAGTTATTGAAATAAGGCCAGGGGCCATAATTTTCCAAAATAATCCCACAATCGGTCTATTTAAGGTTTTGTCAGCTCCAGGGGCCACCATTTTTCTTGCAAGACGCCATAAAAAAGAGTTTGGCGCTGCGCACACAAAAAGAGGTTCATACAACGAAGTATGATTTAGGAAGATGACCAGTCTTATTTTGTTAAATGATTTTACAGGTGATAGCCAGTTGAGCTCTAGCCTATAGAAGACTTGAGCGAAGGTTTTTACTGAGATTAAGATACAAAAGCTGATAAGAGTACGCATAAATCTAAGTCTACATTAGATGAGAAAGCTTTGTGAATGACCTTTTTTTGGAGTTGCAGGTGATTTTTATATTATAAGTTTGCAAAAAAACTTCTCTGTGCTAATGTTCATCGACATTTATTTTTAGACGAAATCATTATGTTTACTCGCTCCGAATTAACGGGGCTTAATATATAACCCAGGAGAAATTTATGATTTACGAATCAGCTTACGTTCTTCGTCCAGAAGCTGGCGAAGAAGTGGTCAAGAAAATGGCCGAAGTCGTTCAAGAAACAGTAAAAAGNTTTAATGGAGAAATTCTAGTTGAAGATAATTGGGGGACAAAGTCATTTGCTCAACCAACTTCAAATGGAATTAAAAAGGGTCAGTATATCTACTTTATGTATAAAGCTGGATCTGATGCTAACAAAGAACTTGAAAGACGTTTTAGAATTTCGGAAGATGTTTTGAAGTTTGTTTTTATCTCTTTAGGAGAAGAAAAAGATCAAGAAGAAATTATCAAGTCCTACAAAAACCCTAATCACAGCTCTGGTGAAGCAAGTTTTGATGCTGAAAAAGAAAAAAAGATGTTCTCTAAAAGAAAATCTTGTTATTTTTCAGCGAAAAAGACACAACCTGACTGGAAAGATCCTTCAACTTATTCATGGCTAGTTAATGAATTTGGTAAAATCTCACCAGCGAGAGTTACAGGATTGAGACCTAAGTATCAAAGAATGGCAACTTCAGCGATTAAACGTGGAAGATGTATGGGATTAATTAGTTATATGTCAAATAGAACGGCAAGATAAAAAAGAGCTATTTTCATTATGAACGTAGATACCTCCCAACTAGATACAAATACTTATAAGAGACCTTTTTTACTAGGTTTTGTTTCTGCATTATTGTCAGTAAGTTTTTTTGTATCAGTCTTTACCCCTTTTCCTATAGGGCTTTCCTCCCTTATTTATGGTAGGGGAAAGGGTGTGTTGACTGCTTGTGTAGCCCTTATCTCTTTAGTAATTTTAACTTCTTTTAATATTATTGATCCGACATTGATCGCTTTTATGGCGGTTAGTATTGTCATTGCTTTTATTCTAACAGAAGTTTTGCGCTTAAACATTAATCCGTTAAGAGGTATTGTCTCTGTTGGCATAGCTTTGTATTTTCTTTTGGTATCCAGCAGTTATTTTGTTGTAAAGAAAGAAACATTAAGCTTTGAGAAGAGTTTAATAAATTTCGTTGAACCTCAGCGTAAAAATCTTTTAGAGATGTTTGATAAAACAAAAAAGAATAATCCTAATAATAAAGAGATTTTTGAAGTCGAGGCCCTTTTAGGCCAGCCCAAGAAGCTTGTAGGTCTTATTATTGAAGCTGTCGTTGTTTATGCTCCCATTTTTATTTTTACTTTTTTATGGATAAACACTTTTTTATGGCTTAAGAGTCGAAGATTGATGCAAAGAAATAATTCGACTCAATATGATGATCAGTACTTGCTTGACTATAAACTTCCTGAGCAATTTGTTTGGCTTGTGATTTTAAGCTTAACTCCTATGGTTTTAGACTATTTGTTTGGCGCAAGTCTTATTCCTCAGTGGAGTCTATTATTAGGAGGTTTAGGGCTCAGTGTTTTAGGGGTATTTTATTTTTTCCAAGGCTTTGGAATTTATTTAGCTTTTTTAGATTATTTGAGGCTCACAGGAATCATTCGTTCCATAATGGTAGTAATTACCGTTTTATCTGCACCTCAGATCCTTGCGGTTTTAGGTGTGGCAGATGTATTTGTAAATTTTAAAAAATTAATGACTAAAAGAAAAGATTAAGGAGAATAACCATGAAAGTTATATTAACTGAAAGAGTTAAAAGTCTTGGAAATATTGGAGAAATAGTCAATGTTTCAGAAGGCTTTGCAAGAAATTTTTTAATACCGAATAGAAAAGCTAAGCTTGCTGATGAAGGAAATGAAAAGCAGATGGCTGACTATCAAAAAATGCTTCAGAAAAAAGTAGCAGAAGAAAAAGCTGCAGCTGAAGATATGGCCAAAAAAGTTTCTGGTGTTGTGATTAGTTTAGAAAAGAAAATCGGTGGAAATGGTCGCTTGTTTGGTACAGTAACTAACACTGAATTAGCTAAAGAGTTTGAAAAACAAGGCTTAAATATTGAAAAAAGACTTATTACTATCGAAGATCCAATCAAAACTCTTGGAGAGTATGACGTAACAGCTAAACTTTTTAAGGGCGTAGAAGCAACATTTAAAGTAAAAGTTGAAATTGACCCTAAGCAAGCAGAGGAAATGAAGAAAAAACAAGAGGCTGCTGCTAAGAAAAAAGCTGCTAAAGCGAAAGCAGAAAAAGAAGCACCAGAGCAAGAAGCTAGTGCTGATGAGCAAACTACAGAAGAGTAATCTTATTGTTTTATTAAAAGATAACCTCAAGCTTCTTTTTTATAAAGACGCTTGAGGTTTTTTATAGCTATACGGAGAAAGTATTGATGGATCAAGTTTCAAAAGAATTGCCACATGATATCTTGGCGGAAAAAGCTTTTATTGGATGTCTTTTAGTTGATAATAAATCTTTTGATAATGTTACAGACCTCAATATTAATGAGACTGATTTTTATCATCCTCAGTATGGAGTTATTTTTAAGGGGATTAAAGAACTTGCCGTTGAAAGTAAGCCTTTTGATCTTGTTAGTATTTGTGCCAAACTCACAGATATGGGAAAAATTGAAGCTGTTGGCGGACAAAGTGCTGTTTTACAAATCATTGAAGATACGGCCAGTTCTGCAAATATTTATCATTACGGAAAAATAATCAAAAACAAAGCAGTTTTGAGGGGAATTGTAAGAACCTCAATGAGAATAACTGAGCAGGGATTAAACTTTGTTGGAGATGTCGAAGAATTTATTGATGATGTTGAATCTAGCTTTTTTAATTTAGCTAATGAAACACGTACAAATTTTGTGATTACTCTTAAAGAGTCACTTAAAGAAAATTTACGTCGCTTAGAAGAGGGAAAAAGAGAAGCGGGAGAAATTCTTGGATTAACGACAGGCTTTGGCGCTTTGGATAAAAGACTGCTAGGGATGCAGCCAGGGCAGATGATTATTATCGCTGCTAGGCCAGGGATGGGGAAAACCGCATTTGTGTTGAACTTAGCAATTAATTCAATTAAACAATCAAATCTTCCGGTCATGTTATATTCTTACGAAATGCTAGCTCCTGAACTTTCAGGAAGGATTTTATCCAGTGAAGCTAATATTGATTCGAGAAAAATTAGAACAAATGACTATACCGATTCAGACCTAAGAAATTTAGGATATGCTGTGCAAGAGTTATCAAAACTCCCTATTTATATAAATGATAGTGGTGCTACGACTCTTTTAGATATTAAATCTCAGGCCAGAAAGGTTAGCACAGAGCAAGGTCTGGGGATGATTGTGATTGATTACCTCCAATTAATGCAACCCCATGTTAGAAAAAGCTCGAGAGAACAAGAAATTGCGGAAATTTCTAGAGGAATTAAAGAGCTAGCTAAAGAGCTAAAATGTCCTATTATTGCTCTATCTCAGCTAAACCGTTCTGCGACATCGAGAACTGATAGAAGACCACAATTACAAGATCTAAGAGAATCGGGTTCTATTGAACAAGATGCGGATGTTGTTATGCTTATTCATAGAGAAGATTATTATGATGAAAATACTCCTGAGAAAGGTGTAGCAGAAATTATTATTGCTAAAAATAGGGCCGGAGAGCCAGGAACTGTGAAGCTAGCTTGGATTGCTGCTCAAACGAAATTTGCAGAACTTCAATTTGATCCAGGTCCACAAAATGGATGAACTTTTTTTTTCAACTTTTTATTTGAAAAAAAAAGAAGAGCAGTTATTTTGTTCTTTACCCACAACAGCTTACATACAATATAAGAATTTTAGAATAAATCTTCTCACAGGTGAACGCAAGGAAGCTTCAGTAGATTATTTTCTTCGTGAAATGGATCACTATCGTCTAGATCAAAATTATGAATCACCAATTGTCATTCATCTTTTTTATGAATTAGGTCATTTTGTAAATGAACTCTATGATCAATTAGATGAAACAAAACCTTTGGGAATAATTATTCATTACTCTAAAGTTGAACATTTTCCACTAATGTCTCAAAAAACATCAGAAACTTTTAGGTTTAAACCTTTATCAAAGCTTAGCTTTGAGCTTTATCAAAAAAAGTTTCAAGAGGTTTATCGTCATCTGTATGATGGTGATTGTTATCAAATCAATCTTACCTTTCCTTTTTATTTTAGGGCCGAAAAAGCAATTTCACCTCATGATTATCTCCAACATCTTTGGAAAAAATCTCAGAAAGTTGGAGCTTATGCTCATGCAACTTATATTGATTCATTAGGAAAATTATTTTTAAGCAATTCTCCGGAGTGCCTTTTTCAAGTCGTAGAAAATAAGAAAAAATTATGGCTTCGAACAATGCCGATAAAGGGAACGATGGCCATAAAAAAGGAAAAAAATAGAAAACAAACTTGGAAAAAGCTCAAAGGGAGTTTAAAAGATCAGGCAGAGTTGTTTATGATTGCTGACTTACTTCGCAATGACTTAACAGCTCTAAGCTCTAATGTGAGCAATGTATTATACAAAAAATATCCGTTGCATGTTCCAGGGCTGATTCATCAATTTTCATTAATAGAGACTCAAATTGATCATAAAAAAACCATTGCAGACATTATTTGGAACCTGTTCCCAGGGGGAAGTATAACAGGAACACCTAAAAAAAGAGTTATGCAAATAACCCATGAAGTCGAAGGTTGTGATCGTGGTTTTTATTGTGGTTCAACGATATTGCTTTATAAGTCGGTTAAAACAGCTTCAATTAATATACGTTCAATTGAGGTCGATTATTTACAAGATGAAATCAAGTATGGTGCAGGGGGAGGGATTACCCTGCAAAGCCAGGCCAAAGAAGAATATAATGAAGTCTTGGCCAAATTAAAAAGCTTTCTTTTACTATTATCCAACTAAATATAATAATTTTAGTCATTTGGAGGGGTTTTGAACTAAAATGTAACAAAATCTTACATTCAAAATAGTTCATTTGACATAAGTTTTACTATCTAGATATGCTTCAAGGGCAAGAGAGAAGAGTCTTTGACAAGGAAGAAAAAGACTAGAATGTTCAAGGAGATTTTATGAACGATGAAAACCGAAGTGTTAATTTAGAAGATTTTGCGCAGATGGCAGGTTTTCCTGTAGAGCTTATTAAAAAAGAATTATTTGCTGACAATAATGAGCTAAAAGAGAGTGAAGAAGTTAATCTGGAAGAGTTAAGAGCGGCAATGGTGTCTTACTTAAATTCTACCATGTTAGAATCTTAATAAGCTTTACGATATCTTAACTAATCTAATATCCAATATTTAAAAAATACGCATTGAGTCATTGCCTGAATGCGTGATACAATAGTAGATCACTCTACTTAAGTAAGGGAGATGTGATGACTATTGATTGGAAAAAGCCCCAAGTCATTAAAAAAACATCAAATATCTATCATTTTAGTAAAAATCCTCTTTTTCGTAGAAAAGAATTCATCCATATTTATTTACCTTGGGATGATAGAGCCGAAAATGAGTTAATGTATTTTTTAAAAGATCAGCTAAAGAGAGAGCGAAAAGCTTTTATTCCTTATATGAGTTTACAACAATTTCCCATCGTATTCACTCAACAAGAACGTGAAAAACTCCAAGAACAACTTGCTTTGGGACTGGGTGAAACTTATCTTATTATGTCTAATTTAAAGTCATTTCATATCTTTAAAGTTGAAAATATTTTAAATGCTAAAGAAATAAACACTGAGATGACTTTGCCTTGTTTTTCAGACTATGCATATCGAGATTGGATTAAGGTTAACGATGTTTTTGTTTGGGATGTTAATCATTTAGATGAAGAAGGAATTGAGGAGAGTCTAAATAATTTTATTGAGAAAGAGCAAATACAAAATATTTTTTCTCCATCAAGTATGGAGCCCAGTAAAGGTGAAGAGCATGTACAGGCTACTCGCTGGGTAGATAAAAAACGTTCTTTAACTTATGAGTATTTTATTCGAAGTAAAGAATTAAAAGAAAATATATTTTGTGAAAGTTGGGATTATCTTTCTTGTGAAGCTCAACACGAACTTGTTTGTTGTGAGTTAGAGAGACATAAAGCCGTTTTTCTTAAGCAGCATGATAAATGGAAAAATCTTAGCTTAGCATTTCAGCTCTATAAAAAGGCCCTCTTAAAAGAACTTAATGATATTTATGTTCTTCCTTTTGTAAGTGTACTTGCTCACTTTGAAAGTATGGAGGAAGCTTGGGAAATTTTGCTTAAAAATAAAATCACACCTCAAACATGTGAACTTTTAAAACCTTTGGTTGAAAAGGAAAAGGAGCAAATTGATTGTTTAGAAGATTATCTAAAGTTTATGCAAGGAGCGAAATCATTTTTTTACAGTATTAAAAATCATTTTAGCAAAAAGTTTCATAAAGAAGAGTTTCTTATTCTAGAGAGTTTTTTGGCCAAACAAGAAAGCCTTGTTGATAGTTTTCATTGTAAAAAAATCAAAAATACAATTGAGCTTATTATGCATTTAGATTTATGGGTCAAAAATAATGATAAACAAATCTATCAATTATCAGCGGGAGAAATAAATAGAGTCTCCTCTCGATTATCACACCTTTTAACTAAGATGATTTGTACTTACCCACAAGAAAATATTTTTTATTTATTGTTGGAAGAAAAAACAGGTAAAAGAATAGCTGCGATAAGTTTTGAAGATGAAGTTATGGCCTTAGATATGCTGAGTTTTTCTAAAGTTTCTTAAATATTATTATCCCCACCGTAATAGGTCGGCTAATAAATATTAATTATTTATCCGGAAAAAATGTACATTACTAGAAAAAGATAAAGTTGGATTGATAAGTAGCCGAATATTTATTCAGAAGAATTAAATTTCAAAAGGCTAGGTATATGGATATAGCTACGATTATTGGTTTAGTATTAGCGATAGCGGCAATCTTAGGTTCGATTTTATCAGGGGGCTCACTTGCAGCTTTTATTGATGTTCCCTCAATCTTAGTTGTTGGTGGTGGGGTTATTGCAGCTATTTTTATTAAATGGCCCATGGATCAAATAAAACTTTTAGTCACAATCTATTTAAAATCAATTCTCAATACAGCAACAGACCCGAAGGGGGAGTGTGTTGGAAAAAAAAAAAAAAACTACAGGGAGGGGGGGGGGAGGGGGAGGGCGTG
>PAKC01000084.1 GCA_002706205.1 Halobacteriovoraceae bacterium | reverse complement strand
GGTTTTGTTACATATTTTGCAGCTGAACTACCACCACTTTTTGCTGTATCTTCAACAAAGTCAGGCGTAGTTCCTGAAGCAGGACTATAAACATTATTTCGTATTAAATGCTGTACTCAATCTATGATCATCTAGCTTTTGCTTTGGATGAATATCATGTTTGGCGAGGTAATTTAGTAAGTATTGAGAATTAATTTCTTTTCCTAGCATTTTTTCATCAATGACAAATGACCTGAGAAGTGAAACCACAACGCTAGGAGTTCCACTTAGAATAGAAAGTGCTTTAAGGTTTAAATCATCTAGAGTTCTATCTGACGAAGGATAATATTCAATATTAAATCGCTTCAAATATAAATAAACTTGCTTCCTATCTTCCTGATCCTCTTCATCTAAATTAAAAACCTTACATAGTTGTGAGAAAATCTTTCTTTTCTTTTCTGAGCTCCCTACAATTGACGTATAATACGCTTCTGAATTATCTGATGTCTGTGCATCATTGCAAAGATCATCTAAAAGTGTAAAAGGAATTGGCGATACAAGCTTAAAGTATTTATTATTTTTATCAGACACATGAGTTGGAATTCTCTTCAAAACTTCTTTTAAATCAGATACACTCCACTTTTCGCTAGATCCATTTCGAGCTTTGCATTGTTCTCCTAGCTTATTTCCATCAAAATCCTCAACCCATAAGTCGACGCCATCTTCATCCTCGCCTATGGCCTCAACAATCACTGATCGATATTTGTGCTCGAACAAAATATCTAAAAGCCTATTAGCAACCCACATACTTTCATACTGGTTACCAAATTTATCTGCTCTTCCTCCAGGTGTATATGACACTATTAATATCTCCAATTAGATTAAGCTCAAAATGATTTTTATTCTCTTAAACTTTAAACCTAAAAACCATGCTATAAATTTCAACGTTTCTAAGTAGTTATCGGATATTCTAAAGAGATTATAAATAAATAAAAATTAAGATGCAGGTATTCCCTACATCTTAGCTCAATTAATCTAGACACCTTGTTTTCACAAAGTGGGCAACAGTTGTGTGACTACAACCAAACATTCTTGCTATTGCCCTATAGGAAACTTTATAGCTTATTAGTTCTTTGATTCTATCTTCATATTCTGACAATTTTACTTGTTCTAATTGATAACCTTTAGGTCTTCCTAGTGGCTTGCCCGCAGCCTTCCTCTTTGCTAAAGCCTCTTTTGTTCTTGCTGAGATTAAGGATCTTTCTATCTCAGCAGATAACCCGAAAGCAAAGGATAATACTTTGGAATTTATATTATCCCCAAGCTCATAGTTTTCTTTAACTGAGAAAACTCGGACACCCTTTTCCATTAAGACATTTAAGGTTGCCATAATATCGAAGAGAGATCGACCAATCCTGCTAAGTTCTGTGACAATCAATACATCGTCTTTTTGCATTTTTTCTATTAGCTTACCTAAGCTTCTATCGGAAACTTTTCTAGTTCCACTAGTCGTTTCCTCTATCCACTCATTGACTTTGAATCCTTTCTTATCAGCGAACTCAAGAAGGCTGTATCTTTGGTTTTTATAATCCTGTCGTGAGGTACTCACGCGAATATAACAGTAATTTTTAGGCATAGTTCCTCCTGGCTTGGTTAAACCCATTAATTCTTTTATATTGATACATCTTGAAATATATAGAGCAGACTATTGCACCTACATCGTTAAAGTTTTTAACGTTCGTTTATACTATCCACAAAAAGTTAAATTAATTCTGAAATCTCTTCAGGTTGAAGTTTAAATCTTCTATCAGTAGAAGCTCTTCTTTAAGTAGCTGATCCCCTCCTGGTATGTAGATGCCATAAATACCTACCAAGTCCTCGATAGTGGCTTCTACAGAATTGTGGTCGATACATAGATATTCTCGATGACTTTTAAATGTATGGTATATTCTTGAGATGCTAGGATTCATGATTGCATAACCGTAAATTAGTGCCTCAGTATAATCAGGAGAAGGTGGATGCCCTACATCCAGCCTCCCATCAATAATATCTCCGATATTTTCATACAATAACTCTGCTCTTTCAAAAATTATCTTATCCATATTTGTCTCCTTAGTTAATCTGAGAAGAAACTTCTTCTTCCTGAATATAAGTTTCTAACCTCACTACTTGCTGTAGATACTTGAGAATTGAATACTGTTGTATCTGGTAGCTCTTCCTTTTGAATCATTCTTAATAGAGAGCCAACACTTACAAGTGCAACTCCAACAATTGATGCTAGATTTCCTGCCATTAAAAATTTGTCAGCATTACTTAAATCTTTTCGTCCTTGGCCATTCATAATTATCTCCTATTGTTAAATGCCTTCCTACATAGACTTATACCGAATATTTTTCGGTATAAGATTTTAAGGCGATAAAGCTTAAATCTATAAGGAGAAATCATGACAGAAAAAAGAACTACAAAAACTAAGTTGGAAAGTTTCAAAGGTATCGACTGGTTAGATAAAGGAATAAAGATCTTCGCACTAGTCGCAACGGCGTATGCAAGCGGATATGTATCAACAATAGCCTCTGAACATCGATCAGCAAGGAGAGCAAAGAAGTTATCAGAAAAATCTGACTCAAACGTCTTAATGCTTGATAAGAAAGCTGCCAACAATTAGAGAAGTAAAGCATCACAGACACGAAGCTTTTACTTCTCAAGTGACGAAATCTCGTCACAAAGAACACTGACCTGACTCAATCTCGTCTTTTTGCGACGGGATTGGGTCAATATGTAGTGTAATCAATTTTAACGTCCGAAGGGGGTTATGATGTAATAAATTAAGGAGATGAAAATGCTCTCAAAAAACTTAAAAAAGATCTTGGCTGAAAGAGGTTTGACTATTGCTTCACTAGCTAGAGAGGTCGATGTTCCACGGAGTACTATCAATTCGTGGGTAAATTCAGATAGTAACCCAGACCTAAATCAATTGGATAAGGTAGCTCGCTACCTAAACGTAACCATAGAGAGTCTTGCGTTTGGTAGAGATGAGAAGCACTTTATTCAAAAATTTCTAAATGAAACTGAACTCCACTCAGGTCTTTATAGAATTAAAATCTCAAAGGTCGATGAAGATTAAAAGAAGAAGGTGACTTATGAAAAATTTATTTTTAATAACTATATCTATATTTCTAATATCTTGTAATGAAAATGGTGGCTCTTCCACTAGTACAAGCCGAGGCGTAACTTCAAATTACTATATGTATATCACAAACTTTGATGATGATACAATTGATGTAAAGAAACTTAATAAGAACACAAGAGAGCTTTCTGATATTGAAACTCAACTAACTTGTGACAGGCCTAACATGATGGACATTCACCCAAATGAAGAGCTTCTTTTTGTTGCTTGTTCAGGAGATGATTCCATTATCGCTTATGAGATTAACCAAAACACTGGTGAACTCTCTGAGCTTTTCGAGACTACTAGTGTAGGATCTTATCCACATGGCCTTGAGGTTAGTGGGGATGGTAAATACTTGTACGTCTCTCTAGAATCTGATGCAGAAGTTGGTGCTTTTAGCATTAACAAGTCTTCAGGCGAGCTTACTCTTATTGGAAAGTACACTCCTGGTAATGCTCCACATGATGTCCTAGTCGTAGGTGACTATGTTTATGTGGCGAACTACTCGAGCCTATCTAATAGTGTAAGTGCTTTTTCAATCAACGGAGATGGTTCTCTTTCAAAGATTGAAGATGAGACTACTGCGGATGGGTCTAGAATACTTACTTCCTATGGAGATTATCTTTTCTGTGTAAACCAAGTTGACGACAGTGTTTCTTTTCTAAAGAGAAATCCTATCAATGGTGAGTTAACTAAGCTTGGTGATTACGCTACTGGGGATTCTCCAACGTCTGTTACTGTGATGGGTAATATTGCCTATGTAGCAAACTCTGCTGATGACACAGTGAGTGTTTTCGAGATCGATACTGATTCTGAAATCTTGAATCTTGTAATCAATAGTGATGTTGGTGATAAGCCAATTCATTTAATTGGGATCGCAGCACTTGATACTTTGATTAGCCTTAATGAGACTGACGAGGATTTAAGCTCTTACTCTAAGAACTCTGATGGTTCAGTTACGGCCACTGGTAGCACTGCCTACACTGGAGCTAAGCCTCAACACGGGGTTTATGTCAGTATTACAAACTAAATATGAGAGGGAGGGGAACAGGCATTGCTCCCCTCTTCTTTTATATATTAAATAAAGGATTTACTATGGTTGCAGATGACGAAGAAAACAACAAAAAGAAGTTTGGAGATAAAGAAAAAAGAAAACTTGAAAAAGACTTTAAGGAAGGTATTGAAAAATACACTAAAGACGACCTTGAGAAAGTTCTAAAGTCAGAGGACGAAATCAAGAAAAAATTTAAAGAGATACCTGAGAAGTTAAAAAAAATGATAAAGCAGGTACAGTTACTGATGGAGTTATTGAAAGATTATTGGGACGGAGAATACAAAGAAATACCTTGGGCATCAATTGCTTCTATCGTTTTTTGCCTTGTTTATTTTATTAGTCCTTTAGACTTGATACCTGACGCGATTCCAGTTATTGGTTATATTGACGATGCTTATGTTGTTAAATTAACTCTTGAGTTTATTGCAGATGATCTAAAAAAATATTGCTCATATAAAGAATATGACTTAAAAGAGTATTTTTAATTGCATATTTTAGATAGGCTATAAGGTCTTATTAGTATATGCATCTTTTAAGATTTTGAATAATTCTTCTTTTGATTCTATACTTTCGACATCATCTGAAAAATTCTTTTCGAAAGTTGCAAGTATGTATCTTTGCATCCAAAGGTATTTCTCTGCAATATCTGCATGTAAAAAGCTATTTTTAATTGATCTTTTCATAATACCTAATAACGTCTCCCTTGGATTCGTAACCTCGTTAAAAATAACGGAGATCATATCTACAAACAAAAGATCGTCTAAATAAGATTTAAAAAACCTTGAGTGGAGAACTTCATTATTTATAAAAATAATATTTTCACCTTTAACTCCATCTGCATTATGAATATGTGCTCTAAACTCTCCAAAGGATTTAAAATACTTCCTTATAACATTATTGTCTAAAATAATGCGAGGATACTTTGCATAGGTAGACTCTAATTGATAAGCATCAATTAATGCCTTTCCTATAATCAAATGATCTTGTTTATAGAGGTTACCAACCGTTATAGCCCCTCTAAGCCAGAAGTTATGTTTAATCATTTCGATTTGTAGCCTTGAAGCGGCTGTTGCAACTTTCTTTAAGGTCTGTGCTACAAATTTTGGATCTTTTGGATTTGTTCTAGCTGATATAATTATTGAGTCACTAATAATTTCAATTTCTACTTCTTTTGACTCTTCTTCAGGGACATTTGGTATATAGCCTTCCAAGAAGGTTTTCCAAGCTTTGGTAATTTCAATATAGCTTTCTAAGAAATCTGTAGTTTTAGCATTATTAGCATCAATAGAATTTATTATCTCTTTAAAACCTAAGACATCAAGATAGCAAACAACATATTCCTTGAAGTGGTACTGAACAAAACGTTTAAATTCTTTAATATCATCTTCATTTTCCTCAATTTCACTCATTTCTTAATCCTTTTACATTTAGGACTACCATCTCCTCTTAGCTTATTCGAGAAAGTCGCCTCTCACTCATGGCCACCTTTACACAACCACATACTTTTCTCCCAGACATAGCAGTGATACTAGGGGCATTCAACCCCTCATTTTTTGTAGGATGCCACTCATTTGCTAAACCTTGATTTTTAGCCAAAAGACTCGTTTTATACATACAAAGTGTATATCAAAATTTTTTCTACTCAACAATTAAGTACGTAACTTCAATAAGTTATTTAAAGAAAAGAAACAATAAGATTAATAAAAACTGTAGATATGTAGTAGCAAGATGCTTTATGAGTAATGCCAGCGACCATCTGCCTTTAAAAAAAAGCAACTAGGTAGAACAATCATCCTACCTAGTTGCATAGTTGCAATAATTTATCTTAAATCAATTCTCTTTAAGAAACTCAGCTAAGGTTTGCTCCTTATGCTCAATTCCCATGTAATTTTGCAACAATTCTATATCGTCACCTGTTTTACTCAAAATACCTAACTCAAAAGCTACTGACTCATCAAAAGTGTATGGCCTGCATGCAGAACTAGTGCCTCCCATTTTGATAGTGAGCAAGTCACCTTTATCATCAAGCCAAACCCACTCTTGCTCTTTAAAGTACCGACAACAGCTTTGATAAGGAAATCCACCATCGACAAGTATTTTTTTCAAGTTTTTCTTTAGAATCGCATAGCCAGACCCATGGACTCGGTGTGAAGTTGGTATAAAGTTTTGACCAGTAATAAACTCTGGCTTCGTACTTTCACTTAAAATATGCTCCCAAACATAATCTAGAGCACGTCTAGGAAGATCATTACTATAGGAAAGTCTACTTTTTTGATCTTCTAGAAGTAAGCTTACGGAATTATGAATGACACCTTCCTCCAATTCTATTTTAGCCGAAGTACTAGAAAGGATCCGAAGAACTAAATGAATACAAGCAAATACTGGTACTAGCCTATTAATGTAATTGTTGTCATGGGTGACGTATAAGTTAGAAAGAGAGTCGAACTCTGCTCTTAACTCACTTAACCTACTAGAGTCGTTTACAATACTAACAACCTCATCGATAAAAGCTCTATATGGAAAACCATAATTATTTTCAAAAAATGATTTCAACTCCCGAATCTCCAAAGCAGAAATACCAACTCCATCAAAAGTCGACCTTTTGGTTTCAATGACTCTGGCCATTGTACCCTGAAGGTCATTATCATCTAAAATAGGTTGTTCTCCGTTACTTTTTACAAGAAGCCTAAAAAACTCTACATCTCTGGCTGTGCCATCTTTATTAGCGCGCTGTTTACCTTGCCCATTACCTAACAAGTAAACATCATCTGACGTTCTACCAACTTTCTGACTTAAATCATCCAAAGCGAGAATTATGTCATTATATTCACCTGCTATAGCCTCAATACCATTAGTAGTTGTACGCCATCTTCGAATTAAACCTGAAATCCCAGGCTTACCAATCATAGAAAGGGCTATGGTCATTCCTATGGTCTTCCCAATAGAAGAGTTTCCATATTTATGAAAAATAGCATTGTCAATCCCTAAGACCCATAACAAAGGAGATGATAATGCAACTCCAATCTCAAAAACCAAGACAGGACTCAAAGCTAAGAGTCGATTCAATTTATTATAAAATGCTTCCTCATCTCCCTTACATTTAAAAGTATCGTCTTGAAAAGCAGATCCTTCTTTCTCATTCAATCTTATAGCCTCAAAACCAGGAATTATACAGTTGCTCCCAAATGAAAAACCATGTTTACCTTTGATAGAAAACCAACCAGATTTAAAGACAGCATAAGATGGATCCCTCTTACTTTTTAACATTTGAAACTGATCTGCTAAATATCTGACTACCGCCTTAGCGTTATCAGAAGTGCAATGAAGTCCATACCGAGACAAGTCCGATACGGCCCTATTATTAGACAACTTTTCTATTGGCATGATTACTTTTATTTCACCACTTGCCTCTAAAATTACCATCTCGACGAGTACAGAGTTATCTAGCTTGTTAACGAAATAACGTCGTAGGAAGAAAGATGATTTACTAATAATTTCTAATTTCTCTTCTCCTTCAGAGTTCTTCTTAATTCTACGAACTCCCTTTTTATTAACACTATAAGGCCTTGGGATTAAAACAACATCCTCATCATTTAAATCCTCAGGCTTCTTGGGTAACATTGATTCAACCTTTTCCCTTGCCTCCTTTGTTACACTTACATGAAGTTTACTCACTTCATGTACCGGAACTTTATAGGCATCCGATAAATCCTGATAAGTTTGCATTTTAGCTTTTTCGTCACTGATAATTTCGAAATGCTTTACTTGCAACTCCTTAATAATAGATTTTTTTGCTGATAAATCTACCAACTCATCTCCTTACCTCCTGATAAATATGATTTACTTAAAACCTTCCTGGCACCTGACCTCAACCTTACTGGCGAAGGCTCAACTTCTTTATTGTTCTTATTTTTATATTTCTTAAAGCACTGATCATACAAAAGTGGATCTTTACCTACTTCGCAAAAGCCACATGACTGTATTTTATTACATGTATATGGCTTCATCTTTTTTTCAAATGCTTTTTTAATTTGATAATCTGTTTCATCTGACGGCCATCTGCTTTTCAAGATAGTTGACCCATTACTAGTGTTTACAGCCAATGACATCAAAATGACTCTTCCTTCATGTCCAATATGACTACTACTCCACAGTCTATGTAACGATGGGCAACCATTAATTATCTCCATGAAATCGCCACAGGCTTCGACGTTAAAGTCTGATCCACTAGGATTAGGCCTGATATATGCTTTCTTTTCATTCGATTTGTTTAAGTAGACTATGTGGAGATTATCAATAACAATATTTCGATCACAAAATGCTTCTTTATCAATAAATTTATTATTAATCTCACTGCAGTAACGATAATTTAACGGTAGCCAAGACATTGTCCCGACAGACTGACAACTTTCAGACTTAGGGAAAACTTCAATAACTCTCTTATCTTCAATCACAACCTTCCCTGTCTTCTTCTCAATACACTTTACCTTAGGGGGCAGCAAGCTTCTTCCTACTTCTCTCGCATAAAGTGAGTAGACTTTTTCCACGAAGAAATACCAAACATGATATCCTTTTCCTGAGCTAGAGACCTCAACATGTATATAAATACCTTTTTCATATGCTCTACGAATGATTCCTTCTAATACTTTTTGGATTTCTGCTAGTTGTTTTTCATGACCTTCCCCATCAAGATCAATCATACCCCATCGTGTTTGTGATTTTTCATCTGTAGAATAAAAGCCAACTCGAGAGGTTAAGAAATGATGGTCTGAAAGTTTGTTTCCATAATAGCCAGTTGCCAACGCCCCTTGTTTGTATCCTAATGAAGAATCTGGGCCAAATAGGTGAAAGTAGACTGCATGGGAGAGATCATTAACTTTAACAGGAACAGGCATTCTTGAATATGGGCTATAAGTTGCAATAACGTTATCACCTCTATTTTGCATTAAATCTATAATATCTCTGACGAAATGCAATTTATCGCCTGAGGTTTCAAACTCAATCATCAATCTCCTTTAAATAAAAGATTCCAAAAGATCTCACTTGGACAAAACGATAGGGCTTCAAATGAGTACACTTAATAGATTAAGAGGTATTAAACATTCCTGTCAAGCAATATCAATATTTGCGTGATTTGTTTGACAAGTAAGAGAATATTCGATTACACTTAATATATGTACGAACACCTTGTAAAAAAACTAAGATTAAAAAAAGCTGAAGCTAAAGACACCTTTAGAGACCTCGAGAAAAAATGTCATATATCAAACAGCCACCTTTCTCAAATTTTCAATGGGAAAATAGCCCCTCCCGTAAATAGCGATGGATTCAAAAAGCTCTTGGATCATTATGGAATTCCCCATTTGATAGATATAACAAAAGAAGAACTCGAACTTCAAAATGGATTTTTTACAGCTGATCTTAAAAAAGACTTAGAAGAACAGGTATTTTATAAATCTCAGCTCAATACACCTGAAGAAGCTCGAAATGCCATTCCTGCTTTAGTGCATGCAATGGTTGAAGGTGGCTTTCATACAGAAAGCTATGAAGAGGCATATCCCCATATTCACAGTGGCCATTTCACTTTAAACACTTTTTTCCTAAAAAATGAAACTAGCAGTTACAACCCATATAACAACCTCGGGAAAATGGTTAGGAACTTCTACTGGGATCATATAAGCTCATTTGATAACGCAATTGAAGTGATTATTAAGTTAGTAAAAGACAACCTTAAAAATATAACCAAAGATGGATCAGTCTATACTATAGACTATTTAGATGAAAGAATTACTCTAATGGAGACTGACCCTGAAGATAAAGATACAGAAATAGTGATGATGGCCTACAAGTCAAATAAACACTTTAAAGATATAGTGAATGCAGCTTTAAAATTGGTCTAAAGAATTGGTCGAGAGAAACTTAATCACATCAGCTCAATGGACTTGAGCACTTAGTGATCAACAGGTTCATGCCAATGATACCTCTTAAAACATTAATGTTTTAAGTTTATGCCACGATCTACTATGAAGGAAAAAATTAATCCCTCTTCTAACGAAGAGGAATTGCTCTTTGACAAAAGAATATGGACTATAGAAGAGGTCGCAACGTTTTTAAATTTGTCTGTTAAGACTATTTATAACAAAACCTCAAGACGAGAAATTCCTTACAGGAAACCAAAACGCGGAGGACGCCTTTATTTTCTTCCTGATGAAATCCTTAACTGGATTGATGATGGATTAAGGTAAAGGAGTCACAATGAAGAAAAAAGACTACGAAAAGATCCCTAATCACAAGGGACTCTATCGACACATTAATTCGGGACACATCTACGCGCGGAAAAAGATTAGAGGGAAAGAGTTCAATGCAACCTTCCCCAATATTAGAAGTGCTAAACATTGGATGAACACTTTTAATGGCCAACCTCAAGAAGCAATCACTTCATTTTCAACATTAAAAGAAGTCATGGACACCATGAGGGCTGTACACTTCCCTATGTTAGCGAGTTCAACTCAGCAAATATGGGAGAGACGTTACGAGCTCTTAAAGACAATAGAACATCTTCCAATGAATAAGATCACACCTAGTGTGATTAAGAAATGGGTTCAGCATTGGGTTGATTTTTATAAATCTCCTCTCTATCAAGAATCTGGTAGAGGAAGTGCAGCAAGATGTAATCTAAACAATGAGCTAAACTTATTTGTCACCATTTTTAACTGGTACAAAGAAAGCGAAGAGTTTGAGTATGAAGCGATTCACTTGACCAACCCAATAAAGAAGAAGCACAGAAGGCTTGGTTTTATAAAGCAGGTACCTCAGAAGAAAAAGCAGATCTCTTTAGAGCACGCTCTAACATTCTTTGAATACCTTAAACCTTTATACAGAAATCTTGCTCAAATGCAGTTCTTTACAGCAGGAAGGATAGGAGAAGTTGCAGGTCTTCAATGGCAAAACGTTGATTTTGAAAATAGACGCTTAAAGATCAACGAAACGTGTATCTGGTGCAACTCTAACAAAACGTTTCTTGAACTTAAACCATTTCCTAAAAACAAAGAAGCACGGTACTGCTACATCACTGACGACATGTTAAGAGTGCTCAAAGAGCAGGAAGCTTTAAAAATTCCAAGGTGTGATTTTGTATTTCATGTTGAAGGTAAACCACTTAACTATGGGACGATTCAAGTCAATTACCGTGGAGCTCAAAGAAAGGGCAAAATACCTTATAGTGGAAGTCATATCTTAAGACATGGGATGGCAAAGCTTGCTAGACAAGTTGGAGGCTTAGAGGCAGTGATGGCAATGACAGGCCATAAAGATATTAAGCTTGCTGATCATTACTCTAAGTGTGATGAAGACGATCAAAAAGAGATCTCTCTTAAAATCTTTGAAAAGATTCAAGAGGCTCAAGCTAAGCCTGAAGAACAAAGTTTTGATAATGTCATTAGCCTATCAAACTTTTCTAAAAGAGCTTAATTTGATAGATTGGTGGGACTATCAGGGGGATTTAGTGGGATTAACATCTCACTCTCCCAAATAATATTAACAAAATTAACAGGTTAGGTACCCCATCCCTGAACTGCCCGAAGTAAAATCCATTCAAGATCAACTTAATAAGATCATGCCTTTTGAGATTAAATCTTGGCAAAAAAGTCCTGTAAGTGATTCTATTATTCACACTAAAACTGATGGACTTAAAGGTAAAACAATTCTTAATGTTTCTCGTAAAGGAAAGATGCTGGATTTTATTCTCAGTGATGGACGACACTTACTAAGTCATCTAGGAATGACGGGAACCTGGCTGATTTCCAAAGAAAAAATACTTGAAAAACATACCCATTTACAATTTAAAGGACAGAAATATTTCTTGGCCTATGTAGATCCGAGGCGTTTTGGGCATATGTATCTTTACGACGAAAACCTTGCCCAAAAAAAACTCTCCGAATTAGGCCTCGATCTTTTAGATAAAAAATTCACACTAGAGTACTTTCAATCTTCACTAAAGAAGTATCCACATCGGGCCATCAAAGTTAGCTTACTGGATCAGTCGTTATTTGCTGGCACCGGTAATTATATTGCAAATGAAATCTGTGCCCATGGAAGAGTTCTTCCCACTCGTCTGGTCAAAAGTCTTGGCCCTAAAGAGATGAAACAACTTTACCAAGGTATTTTTAAAGTCTTAAAACCCACAATTAATTCAGGTGGAACCACCTTTGCTGGAGGTTATCGAGACACGACCGGCAATAAAGGAAATGGAGTTAATCACTTAGTTGTTTTTTATCAAAAAACTTGTCAAATATGTACAAAAACTCCCGTGATCAAAATTCTCTTAGCTCAACGAGGCACGTATTATTGCCCTAAATGTCAAAAATAATATCTAGCTCTAAATTAAATATGCGAATTGTTCACTGAATTTACCAAGAATATTTTACAAATCTCTCTCATTTTACTCCATAATCAGCTAAGAAAAAGACTATGAAGTTTCTTTTTATCATTCTCTTTTTATTTCTAAACTCTGCGGCAAAGGCCCAAATCACAGAGAATCAGGCAATAGAAATCATTACAAAATTAGAAAGAATTTATCAACAAACGCCAGCGAACTCGCAGGAGTTTAAACTAAAAATATTTTTTATGCCTCAAGAAGAATACGTTTTTGGTAGCAAAGGTGTGTGGGGTCAGGCCCATAGTACAGGTGAAATTTTTCTTGCTGGTGGTGTTTTAACTAATCAATTTTTTACAGAAGAAACTTTTTTGGCCTTGGCCTGTCACGAAGTAGGACATCTTTACGGAGGTCTTCCCTGGGACACATCTCACTTAAGTTACGAAGGTCAGGCCGATTATTACGCCGCCAATATTTGTATGAAAAAATACTACCTAAATTATCCCCAAGAGTTAGCAAAAAAAACATATCTACATGAACATTATTTTAAAACATGTCTAAAGCAATATACTAGCAAACAAGAAATACGTATATGTGCTAAAACCATGCAAGCAGGCCTTAATCTAGCAATAGCTTCTGCATTGGCCATTAATGAAATCCTGCTCCCAGGACCTGCCATTGATGAACATTACCAAACCGACCACACTCTCGTTGGAAGAGATAGTCCACAATGTATCGCTGATACCTTTGAAGCTGGAGCTATCTGTAGTTTAGCAACAGAAAAATCTCCTCAGTCTTGCTCAAATAAACCAAAGTGCTGGTTCAAACCTACTAAGTAGCTAAAATAACAATAGAAATTTAAAGAAACAATTTTACACACCGCATTGAAAAAATCAAAATAGTCTTATATGTTATGCCCCTAAATAAAGGACTTAATATGCTCAAATCGATTCTTATCTCACTGCTAGCTTTGCTTACAACTCACACCTATGCGGCAAAAATTATTAATGGTTATTATATTGTTGAAAATCAAAAAGATGCATTGAAAATCTACCAGCAAACAATAACTCCAATGATTCCCTTTTTTTTCATCAAAGGGCATATCAGCTCCTTCCCAGAGCTAAAACATGTTGCCGATGAAATTTACCAAGCTTATTTGAGTTATTTTAATATGACTTCAAAAGAATTTCCAAAGCCCTATATTGATATTGCAGGGAATTTTACTAATGCGGCTAATATATCTTATCGAATGAATAACAGAATTTACCCTACAAATTTAATTGTTATGGGTGAATCAATGTTTATCAATAAAGATCAAGTAACTTATTTGGATAGTTTTCAATCAATTTTAGCCCACGAAATGGCCCATTATTTTCATAAACATGCTATAAAAAACAAGTTTATAAGCGCCAACCAGACTGCGGAAAGAGTTCTAAATCAAGAAAATAACTTTGGAGAAGCAATTGCACATGATAAAAATCTCACTCGTGCATTAAATGATTTAAGCAAAGTCTATAAAATGCTTGAACCAAAAAGTAAGGATCCCTATGAAGATCTAAAAATTATCAGATTTGGGGCCAATACAATTAGTCAGCAGGTCTTAAAAAAAATGCTCTCACTTTCTTTTGATAATACGGCCAGCACTGTTGATCAAAAAATATGTCGCCAAGAAGTCAAAATAATAACAAAAAATATTATCCAGGCCCAAGAAGTCAATTTAGAAGATATTGATAAGCTCAGTAAAGTTTTTATGAGGTGCCAACAATATTCAGTAGCTCTCACCACAAAACAAATGCTTACTAAAATATTTGGAAAGCAGTATATAGATGGAATCTATCACCTTGCAGCTCAAGAGGATAAACAACTTAAAGACATTCCTTTGACTCATCGTCTTTGTGTTGAAAGTATCCGCCTTGGAGATCATCCCCTTATAACTCTAATTAAAGCATTTTATACTCAAAGGGCCTTTGCTCAAGCCTTGGTTGAACATATCAATTTTGATAAAGTTTTATTTTATTCTACAGAAGATGAAGCAGACATGACGGCTTTCTCTATTTTAGAAGAAATAGGACTCCCTCAAGCTCAACTTTACTCCTTTGATACGCAATGGGATAATTCTGAATGTAAAGAAAAACTAAAAAGCTATAGAGAAAATAAAATAACATCTCTACATCATCTTTATATGACAAAAAAACACAATATCCATAGCCCTGCTTGTTGGCGATACTATCGAACCGAGCAAATGTTACGCATAGATGAATAAGGAAACGACAAAATGATTAGGATACTGTTTTTACCCACACTCTTTTTATTTTCTTGTTATACGCAAGCAGCAACTGTCATTAATGATTATTTTGTTTTTGAAACTCAAAAAGAAGTTAATATTTATTATCATCGAGTTTTGGGTCTTAAGATATTTTCAATTGTTAAAAAACTTCCTCAACAGAGGCAAGATTTTTTTCGAGAAAAAACAAAAGAAATCTATCAAACTTATCTTGATCAGTATCAACTTACAGAAAAAGAATTTCCAAAGCCTTTTGTTGATATCGTTAGTGGTTTTCATAGTGCAAGCTTTAGCCGTCATGTCAGAGGAAAAGTCATGCAAACAAATCTCATTACTTTAGGTAAGGATGAGATTAAAGATGATCCCGATATGCTGATCGCAGTTCTTGCCCACGAAATGGCCCATTATTTTCATCGCCATGGATCAATACAGTCTAAATACCTCAAAGCCAACCAAGAAACAAACTTAGAGCTAAATCAAGAAAATAATTATGGTGAAGGTATTATTAATGATTCGAAATTACAAACGCAGCTTAACTATCTTGATAAAATGCATTACTACTTAGAACCTGAAAGTTCTAATTATTTAGCTAATCTTCCCAAAATCAGGATTACACCGAAGTCGGTTCCAGATCAAATTTTAAACTCACTTGCAGATTATGAATTTAACACCCAAGCCTATACAGTAGATCAAAAAATATGTCGAAGTGAGGTCAAAACAATACTTCACAATATCAGAAAGGCCAGTTCATTTACCTATAATGATATTCAAGAGCTATCTTACACGCTAAAGCGTTGTGAGCTTTATCGAATTGGATCAACTCAAGAAATTTTTTCGCATTTTTATGCAAAAGAAAATTATAAACATCTTTTTGAGAATACTAAGCAAAAAGCACAAGATCCAGAACATGCAAATTATTTAACTGCTAAAAGTATTATAAATAAAGACCATCCTTTAACTGTTATGCTCACCCATTTTTATAGTCAAAGAAAAGCCGTTAAAAAAGCACTAGAGCAAATTCAATTTGATAAGCTCATCTTTTTTTCTAAAGAGAATCAAGCTGATATTACTTCTTTTGGTATTTTAGAAAGTCTCAATCTTGAGTATACGATATTAAAGACTCATCAATTTCACTCTCAAGCGGATGAGTCATGTGAGGAGCTAAGCCAAGAGTTTTCTATTTCTCGACAACGCAAAAACTCTTTTTATTATGGAGATTCTTTTTTTAACTCACATAATGCACAATGCTGGAGATATTATCGAGCAAAAACAATGCAAGAAAAAAAATAAAGGCTAAATTCTTTTATAAAGATAGGCAGTCCAAGCAAGTTTATTTTTCTCAGAAACACCTTGGTGCATAAGTTCTTTTTTTTCAAATAAAGATTCATCGAAATTTGGAAAGTAAACATCACCTTCTTGCTCAAAATCAACCTCTGTTAAATAAATACGATCCACTAAATCTAAAGATTGACGATAAATCTCTCCACCACCGATAATAAAAACTTCCGTTTCTTGATGCCCCCTAGCAACCTCTAGGCCTTCTTCAATGGAATGGACGATGATCGCTCCATCGACTTCAAAGTCTTTTTTTCTAGTGACAATAATATTTGTCCTTCCTGGTAAAAGTCGACCTTGGGCTTCATAGTTTTTTCTTCCCATGATAAGACAATGCCCCATCGTCGTTTCTTTAAAGTATTTATACTCTAAAGGTAAATGCCACATCATTTGATTATTTTGGCCAATCACTCGATTTTTTCCCATAGCTGCAATCATTGAACGAATCATACTGCAACCTTTCCTTTAATATGAGGATGGGCTTCATAATTTATAAGCTCAAAATCCTCAAACTTAAAATCATCAATATTTTTAACATCAGGATTTATTTTAATCTGAGGAAGACTTTTAGGCTCTCTTTGCATTTGCTCCTTACATTGCTCCATATGATTTGCATAAATATGGGCATCTCCCAAAGTGTGGACAAACTCACCTACTTCAAGATCACAAACCTGAGCTATCATCATCGTAAGTAAAGCATAACTAGCAATATTAAAAGGGACTCCTAAAAAGATATCTGCACTTCTTTGATAAAGCTGACAACTTAGCTGGTTATTGGCAACATAAAACTGAAAAAACATATGACAAGGAGGTAAGGCCATATTTTCTAACTCACCTACATTCCAAGCATTAACAATAAGTCTTCTAGAGTTTGGATTTGTCTTTATTTGCTCAATAACATTCTTTATTTGATCATGGGTCTTCCCATCGGCCCCTTTCCAACTCCTCCATTGAACTCCATACACAGGACCTAGGTCTCCATTAGCATCTGCCCACTCATTCCAGATTCTTACGCCATTGTCTTGTAAATAACCAATATTTCCAGAGCCTTTTAAAAACCAAAGCAACTCATGAATAATTGATTTTAAATGAAGCTTTTTAGTTGTCACCATTGGAAAGCCTTGACTTAAATCAAACCTCATTTGATGGCCAAAAACAGATTTTATGCCAGTACCAGTTCGGTCTTGTTTTTCGACTCCGTTATCGTAGGCCCTTTTCATAAGATCTAAATATTGTTGCATCAAACTTCCCCTTTATTTTTTATTTTATGTCTTCAAAATGTGTGTATAATTTAATGTAGACTAGCAAAAAAAGCTATTTCTGTAACCTAATTATAGAGTTTGTCTGATAAGAAGTAACGATGTCAATTTTTTGTCTTCTCAGTAAACTTTTGATTAAATATGTGAATAACTAAAGGAAAAAAGATGACGCAGGTTCAAACTGGTCTTATGCGCCTCAATAATGAGAAAAAGCTTCAGGACAAATATAAGGGCAATATTGGGATTCTATGCCATAGTGCCAGCATTGATGAGAATTTCAATCATGCACTAGATATTTTATTAGATCTTTTTGGCCAAAAGGTTATTAAGGTTTTTGGGCCTCAACATGGCTTTGTCACTGATGTTCAAGATAATATGGTTGAAACAGATCACTTTATTCACCCTTATTACAATTTACCAATTTATTCACTTTATTCCGAAACCCGTATTCCTACTGATGAAATGCTGGAAGACATAGACCATTTGTTTGTTGACTTACAAGATGTAGGGACAAGAATTTACACTTATATTTATACCCTGACCCATCTTCTTGAAAAATGTGCAAATAAAGATATTGAAGTTATCGTACTTGATAGACCCAATCCAATTGGTGCACAACATATTGAAGGAAATATTTTAGACCCTAAATTTGCTTCTTTTGTGGGGAGACATCCGATGCCTGTTAGACATGCTCTGACGATAGCTGAAGTCGCTCAAATGCATCAAAAATTTTGGGCCAAAACTGCTGCCAATCTTTCAGTAATTGAAATGAAAAACTACCAAAGAGAAATGAATTTTTGGCAAACAAAACTGCCTTATGTAAATCCATCTCCCAACTTACCAACCGTTGAAGGATGTTTTACTTTTGCAGGTACGGTATTATTTGAGGGAACAAATATATCCGAAGGGCGTGGGACAACCCGCTCCTTAGAACAAATTGGTCACCCTAAGTTTGATCCTTGGAAACTTTTATCCCATTTTGAAAATATTTATCAAAAACTCGAACTTACTGGTTTTAAACTACGCCCAGTAAGTTTTTATCCCATGTTTCAAAAACATGCACATAAAAACTGTGGTGGCTTTTTTATTCATATTACAGACTATGACAACTTCAAACCTTGGAAAGTCTGTCAGGTATTTCTCAAAGAATTTAAGCATCTTTTTGCAGATCATTTTCAATATAAAACTGATGCTTATGAATATGGTGAGAATCTTCAGGCCATGGATATGATTAATGGTACTGATACCATAAGAAAATGGTATGAAGATGAAAAGCTAAATATGGATAAGCTCTTGGAAATAGAAGAATCTGGACAAGAACAGTTTGCTAAAAATCGCCAAGAAATATTACTTTACCCAAATAAGTGACTATTTAAGTTTAACTACTCAATTACCGATAAAAGACTAAGTTAAGGGTAATATGGGTAAGTTTTTATTTAGCATACTATTTATTTATTCCACCGCCATAGCGCAAGATTGGATTAAAATCGCACCAGTATCTTACTGCGATCAATTTACTATTGAGTATAAATACACTCAAGCTGGTTATCAATTACGTTATATCACCCGTCAAAGTGGCCGCTATAAATACTTCTCAAAACCCTTACTTGATATCAATAATCTTGCTCCTTTAAGCGATGAGATTATTGAGGCATCTTTAAATTATTGTCCGATGAGTATTGAATTAACAGAAATAGATGGCCAATATATTTGTGCCCCCAAAACACTACCCCCCGCTCCTTTTGAACAATCATATCTTAATCTGCTTAATGAAATTATCAGTCGCGTAGATAAAGAACAAAATAATTGTCAAGATGTCATTCCTCTAATCAAACTGCAAAATCAAATAGCTCAACTCAATCAAGATCAACTTATGCAATTTGAGCCATCATACCAATTACTACAAATCGTTACAGGAAGTGAAACAGACCAACTTATTGATCACTATCATGAATGTGCGGGTGAACAAAAATCACAGAACTTTCTAAAAAACCTTATTGTTTTAGAAGCAAAAAAGGCTTGCCTCTTTCAAAAACCAGCAGGCTTACTTTCTTTAGAAGAAGTTATTGAAATAGCTGAAGATATTTCTTCTCAATATCCTGACTTAGGACTTATTGGTTTGAATAATGCCAAAGATGAAATCACTAAAGAGGCGATAAGATCATTAACAACCCAAGCAATAAAATCACAAGTGAAGTCTTTATTAGGACCTCAAGTTGACCATAATAACTTTGTCGCGAATTTAGAAACAATAAAAATCATAGACACACTTGACTCTCAACAGCTAGATGACTACACCAAATACATTGCGAGTACAGATGCACCACTAGAAATAATAGAAAAAGGCTTGCCCGATATTATTAAAAATAACTTCTCTGATTTTTTACCTAAAGATCTTACTCCACAACAAAAACAAAAAATTCTCTCTGAAGAAGTTACCCCTATTATTGAGCAAAATTACAAGCAATGTATTCAAACTTATAAGCAAAAAATTGCATATAATCAAAGCTTTGAAAATAAAATCGAAACCAGAAAACAAGCTGAAAACAATTTTTGTCAAAAAAATCCCAATCATTGTCGCTCCAAAAGCTGTGAAAAGAAAATTAATTTTGCTGGTCTTGATCCAAACATCAAAGATCTTAATCAAATTCAAGCCTGCCTCTTTAAAGGTATAACCCTTTCCATTTCTCCTCTAATGGAGATTATTACCCTAAAACAAAAAAATGATTTTAAAGAGAGCTTTAGTTTAAGTGATGATCAAGCAAGAAATATTGCAAATAATGCTTATAAAAATTTATACCGTTGTGCTCAAAATAAATTTGAAAATAAACTACAAAGAGAAATTCATCCCAACTTCACTCAAAACCTCATCGCGTTACAACAAACTGAAATTGATGAATATATTAAAACGATTGGAGAATGTGCTAAAAAATCGGAAAGAAATATTACAGAGCTGTTTGCTAAAAAGATTATCACCTCAATGCCTCTGACGAGTTCTTTATTCTCGGACCAAAGAAAAATCGACTTTTTAGGCGATGAAATCAGTACAGCCGCCTTAAGCTTTGCCAACTATACGGTTAATGATTCAGTGGAAAAATGTCTGGCAACTCAGGCAAAACGAGTGGCACCTCATAAAAGATCTGCGGCCCTTTGCCAATCTTTAATTGAAATGGAGGCTGGAAAAAATATTCTTCTTATGTCTTTTTCAGAAATCTTTAATGAAACAAACTTAGCTCAAACTCAAAGAAGAAGAATTTCAGAAAACTATCAGGCCTGCGCAGACAAAAGTATCGAGCAAGCAAATAATGATCTTTTCAATCGTCCCCCCCATGATCTTCCCGCTTTTTTAGATCAAGAAGAAAATGAAAACTATCTTAAAAATAATCATCATTTTTATACATGTACCAAAGAAGCAATCGTTGATATTAGTCAAGCAATTACAGAGCAAACTTTAAATAAGACCAAAGAAGAGCTTGCTTCACAAATTCAAGATATGGCATATTTTGATTCACTCACCCCTCAAGTGGTTTCAACGGTAAAACAATGTTTTTCTACAAAACTAAATCATTTACAATCTTGGGATGATTTCTTAATTTTTAATAAAGAAGATGGACTGACAGAACTTAAGCAAGAATGCATGAATAAAGCAACCGAATTCATCCTTCCCAAGTTATTAATTCATGAAACGAAACTTGAGTTGGCCAATATAAATCAGAATGAAATAACTCCAATTACACTAGAAAGCATTACCCAAAACTTACAAGAACAGTTCTCCATTCCACTTGCACAAAAAAATCTTAATAATAAAAATGAAGTTATTTTAAAACTGGCTTTTCAAAAGTATAAAACAATATACCCAAACAAAACACGTGAAGACTTTATCAATCATTATATAAGAAACACTCAAACACATGTTATTGATCAGATAAAAAACCAATTCCTCACTCAAATAATTGAAAAAGGACAACCAGAGTACGATTTTTTAGATCTCAATGATAAACTATCAACACAATGTCTTGCTGAGCTTTATGAAGGCCAAAAAAAGAATTTCGACCAAATGCCTCAAGCGACAACTCACGAACAAGAAAGTGAAAGTTTTGGACAAGAAGAGTTCATAGAAATTATTGTCAATGGATTGAAAACAGCGAAAAATAATGGCCGTTATAATGATTTCACAAATAAACTAGCGCAAATATGCCAAGCCCCGAGTCAATACGATAATTTACAAGAGCTTTTAAGTACTCGAGTTGCTGATAATTTTATTTTAGCAAAATTACGTCAAGAAATAACAAGCTCTTTGCAGACGACAGCTCAAGAGCAATGCTATGAAGAACTTGAATTACAAAAAATAAACTTATCAATTGAGTTCCAAACAAAACTTTGTAGTTTAGATGTTTTGAATACTGAAGAAGAAAATGCGCTTTTTGAAAAACTTTACACCAGTATTTCAACTCCACAAAAAAGAAACTTACTAGATCTTATCTTTAAACGTAAACAAAACTTTCTCAAACAAATCAATACTGAGTTAACTCAAGACTTTTTTAATCAACACTTCTTAAATGATCCTGAAATCCTTAACTATATGTACAATAATGTCGACTCTCTTGTTCAACAAGATCCCCAACAATTAAATCAACTAGAGTCCCTGATTACCCAAAAACTCTTTTCTCAAAAAGAAACAAATAGCTTTACCGACCAATTTATACACAACCAACTTATTGCAGCTATTGGAATAGAAGGCTTCTCCGAGGCTAGAAANCAGGTTGAAGAGAAAATAAATAATTTAAACTTTTATCAAGATTTACTTCATGACCAAATTAGACCACTTGCCTATGAAAAATTTTATGAAAAATGGAATTATGATGGAATCAAACAATATTTAAACTGGAATCAATTACCAGAACAAACAAGAAGCTCTTTTATTAATGATATCCTAGCGACAAATATCTATTCTCGCTTTAATGCTCCAGAAAACAATGAACAACAACAAGAAGAGCTCGTTAATAAAATAACAGATCACATTCTAAATTATCCTAGTTTCGAAAGAGAAAATGCTCGTCAAAAAAGAAGAAAAGTATATTCAGGGCGCTCTCCTTTAATTTTGCGAGGAGAATATAAAGAGCAAACTCCTTTAAGCTTTGCGGATAAACTTGCTAATGACATTGAAGCTGAAGTCACTGCTGATATTAAAGAGTCTTTACTTGAGGCGATGCTTAGTCCCTTTAATTAAAAAAGGCCCTAAAAAGGGCCTTCATATTATTTATGACGTTGAATTTCACCTGAATGAAGTTTTCGTTTATACTCACTCAGAGTTTTCTTAACCTTTGGTGCTAAATAAAAACAAGCGATCATATTAGGTATCGCTAAGAGCCCATAAACTCCATCTGAAATATTTAAAACAATAGGAAGGTTAGCAATTGCCCCTAAAAAAGTAAAAATAACGAATATATATCTAAAAGGTGTTATTCCTTTTTCTCCGAAAAGAAATGTTACTCCTTGCTCACCGTAATAAGACCAAGATATTAATGTCGAAAAAGCAAACATCGAGACTGTAATAGTCACAATCCATGCTCCGGTATCACCCATAGCTGTCGAAAAGGCCAATGCTGTTAAATCAACACCTGCTGCTTCACCATTTGCCCAAACTCCACTTGAAAGTAAGGCCAAAGCAGTAATCGTACAAACAACGATAGTATCAATAAATGGCTCTAACAAAGCGACAACACCTTCTTGGATAGGAGATGATTTTGCAGCCGAGTGGGCCATGGCCGCAGAACCCATCCCTGCTTCACTGGAGAAAGTGGCCCGCCTAATCCCTTGAACAATGACTTCTTTGACCACAACACCAGAAAAACCACCAGTTGCAGCTGTACCATTAAAGGCCGAGTCAATAATCATTGCAAACATATCTGGAACATGGGCGATATTACTAATAACAACAAATAAAGCACCACCAACATATAAAACAACCATTAGTGGAACAAGTTTTTCAGTAACATGGGCAATACGAGTAATCCCACCAATTAAAACGATAAAAGCTAAAACAGCAAAGACTAAACCAGCAATCCAAGTAGGAAGTCCTGTTGATGTATTAATAATTGAGGCCATCTGATTAGACTGAAACATATTCCCAGCACCAAAAGAACTTAAAATGACAAATAAAGCATAAACCCAGCCTAAAAAAGCAAATTTCTTAGGTAGTCCATTTTTGATAACATACATCGGTCCACCGTGAACATGGCCACTCTCAGCAGTTTCTCTATGCTTAAGCGCTAAAGTAACTTCAGTAAATTTTGTCGTCATTCCAATAAAACCAGCAATCCAAAGCCAAAAGACGGCTCCAGGACCACCAGCAGCAACAGCAACAGCAACACCGGCAATATTCCCCAAACCTACCGTGGCCGAAAGGGCCGTGGTTAAAGCTTGAAAGTGTGAAATCTCCCCTTTATCCTTGGGATCATCATACACACCTCGTACAATATCAATGGCATGTTTAAACATAGTTAACTGGGGAAAACCAAAATAAACTGTAAAAATAACTCCCGCTCCCACTAATAAACAAACGAGTGGCAACCCCCAAACAGTTCCCACAAAAGTCGCTGTAAGAGCTTCTAATTGTTTCATTAATTCCATTTAATCTCCTCTGATATCTCTCTCATTATTTATCAAATACTTTTTAACAAAAAAAAGGGCGAAACTAAGTTCGCCCTGGGATATTTAAAACTTTACTTATTTAAAAATTGGAGTCAGTGGAATTGGAACCACTGCATTTTTATTAAAACTCTGTACCATACCTTTTGTCTGACTAGTTTTAACATCAGCAACATTTATTCTGGCCTCTTCAATAGCTACAGAAATATCAGCAGTCAAAGATACTTTTGCTGCATAAGTTGCACGAGATAAATTTACAATACCTTTTGTTTTAATTTTTTGCTGTAAGAAAGACTTTTCATCAACCGTTCCCATAATAATGGCCTTAATCTCTTTCGGAGATAAGTCTTGATTAATATCTTTTATTTGAGCAGCAATATTTGCAACATAAGGAGCGGCTTGAGAAGTACCACTTACCTGCAGATACTCGTTACCAGGAATTTGCGAATGAATTAACATTCCCGGAGCCGCGACATCTACAGTTTTAGTTCCGTAATTTGAAAACGGAGCAATAAAGCTATACTTATAAGTTGCACCAACAGATATCACATTATCAGCATCGATATTTGTTGGGCTAGTAGGATATTTATCATTATTCATTCCATCGTTTCCAGCTGCAAAAACAAATAACGTATCTGGAGCCGACTTCACCATTTTCTTCCCTTCAGTAATTAAAGAATCTAAAAAGAAACGAGCGACTTCATTACTTTCCTCTTGGGTTGGCTCTCTTTGAAAGGCCAATTTAAAAGCACCGTCCGTGATTGTTTTGGCCTGATTAAAACCAGTTCCAAAAGATCCATTTGCAATATCGGCTTTGTGCTCACCAACATAAGCTGAAATCTCTTCTAAAAGTTTCATTTGTTGACCCGCAAGGGCCTTTAAACCGGCCTTAAGCAATTTCATCCTAAGACCATCTTTATTTGGAGCAAAACCCTTGGTTTGAAAAGACTGCTTTTTTAAGCTTTCAAAAAATGGCTTTACTTCGGTAGGAATTAATTTAACTGAAAGGATTTTAGCATCTACATTTTCATCCATGGTAATTCCGGCTACATGCGTCCCATGAACAAAATTTCCAAAAATCTGCATTTCTTTTAAAAATTTAGGATCTTGTCTTTTTTCTTGCATCCATTCAATATCTTCTTGAGTTGCACGATTTAGAAAAATACGACCTTGTATTTCAAAAAATGTATGTGGATCTCTTGAAAAAGTTCCGATGTATTTTCTATCAATAACAAGATTATTTTGCTCTGCAAAATTCCAACCAAATACGTCATCTTGATAGCCATTTCCATCCTCATCACGGCCATTATCACTAATTTCTTCTGAATTTATCCAAAGATTATTAACTAAATCTTTATGTTTAACATCAACCCCACTGTCTATAACTGCAATGGTGGCTCCCATCGCCTGGGTACAAATTAAAAGCATGCTTATCAATGCACTTTTCATATACTCTCCGTCTTTTTGTTCTCAATCTTATTTAATTCTTAACAATCATCTTATATATGTCAAATAATGTCAGAAGATGTAATAACTGAGAGTGATACTTGGATAAAAAAAGGCCCTTATATAAATAAGGGCCATAATAAAAAGTTATTCAGTTATTTTTTATTGCTGCATTAACTCCGGAATATTAGTAATATAAGTTACATCTTCACCACTTCCTGAATCATGACCCAATACATTACTTACACGACATCCCTTTTGTGAATCATATACATAATCTGTTGCACCACGTACAAGAATTCCTTCAACCATACCTGTATCTGCATTAAAAACTGCTGAACCAGAATTTCCACCATAAGTATCTAAATTAGCTGAAAAGTAATTTTTATGTAAAGACTTTACGTAAGCATCATCAGCAATTTTAGTAGGTAATCCTGAAGGATGACCAATAACAACAAGTTTTTGGTTTTTAGAAATTTTACCTTTTCTTCTATAGTCTAAAACTCTTCTGTCTTTTACATTTCTTTCTAATTCAATTAAAGCAAAATCATTTTTACCAAAACCATCTAAAACTGTATTAACAACTCTTTTACAGTTATAAACGCTTGATGCTGCTACAGAAATTGACTTTTGACCAGCTTGTTCCATTTTATAATCAAAAACCCATTTATTTCTTTTACAGTCAGAATTACTTTTAATGCAATGTCCAGCTGTTACTAAAAGATTATCTCCTACTAAAAACCCAGAACAGCTAGCTGCCGTAGGTTGCTGAGCAAATCTCTCAGTGGAACAAATACCTCTTGACTCTAGCGTTGAGCCATTAATTTTAATTTCGCCATTTCTTTCTGCAGAAACACGTGCCTTTGAGATCATAGCTGCAGTTGAACGAGAAAGTTCAACATACATCGAATTCGTAGAATCTATAACATCGACTCGATTATCATTCCCATAGATGACTTTAACATTTTTAGCGCTGGCAAAAACACTTATTGAAATCATTGCCATTGTAAGCGTAAATAATTTTTTCATGTGGATTTCCTTTTCCTAGTTTCTCTGTCGGATACTCTTAAATTGTTATAAAAATGTTAGGATCTGGTTAAAGGACTGACAACTAACAGATTCTTACATCTGAAGTAGTAAAATCATTATTCTTTGTAGGAAATGTGGTAGAGTCATGTAATAATTCAACTCTCCATACCCGACCATCGCTATCAGAAAATTCAATATAATTTTCTGCTTCGACTAAAACTTTAATACTCTTTGAGCCTTCCTTATAAGCATAAAACTCTACATTCTGGATAAGATAAGTTAATTGTTGTGGTTCAAAAACATTTAAATTAAAAAAAGAAAGCTTTAAATTTTGTGAAGATTCATCTGATGGTAAAATTCGAAAGTCGGTACTGCCTAAAGAAAAATCTATTGTATCCTCTTCTTTTTTAACTTTTTCTAAGTCAAATAAAAATGACAAAAAACGAAAAAGGCCCGTTGGGTTTTTTGAATAAAGATAAACTGAGCCAAAAGAAACTTCCATGACTTTAGTTTAAATGAGTTTTATAAAAGATCAAATATTTGCGCGATATTTTTTGCTGATTTTAAAACTAAAGGATCGTGTCCACGTACAATAATATTTTTATTTTGCTGTTGCTGGAATAATTCAAACAGTAAAATACTATGCATTTGTTCTAATTCTATGTGCGACCTTTCATCTCTAATTTTCCCAGCTGGAAATCTTAAAAAAGATTTTTTAGAAACTCCATACACAACGGGGACTTGACTCTCGACTTGACTTAAAAAAGAAGAAAAGTTTTTGAGTAAAAAATGATTTTGTGACCTTGTTTTTGAAAAACCAAAACAAGGATCTATCCAAATATTTTCTTTTAAAGGAAAAAGCTTTTTTAGCCCTAAATTAAAATACTCTACAAGGTGCTGTAAAAACTCTTCATGACTTCCTTCAAAAACAGTTTCCATATGCCTAACAGTATCAGCACGGGTTGGGGCCAAATTATGAGAAAAGATATAACTAAAATCAAATGGTGCCGACTTAAAAAAGCGGACTAAATCTTTGTCAATTTTACCTGAAATATCATTAAAAACTAGTTTCGTTTTAGGCCATGCTCTTAAAACTTTACGTCCAACTTCATAAAAAATATCAATTTTGTATGTATCCAATGATAAAGTGATGTTTGGATCATCCAATTCTGCCAACAGAGGAAAAAAAATCTCTTCATAACGCTTTAATTCTTCTTTAAAATCAATAGCTGAGTTAAATGGAGCAGCCGACTCTGCTCCAATATCAATACATGAAACTTCTTGCGACAAAAACTTAAATCTTTGTAAAAAATTTTGATATGAATTAAAACGATTTCCATCTGAAAAAGAATTGGGAGTCATATTTATAACTCCCATATATTCTAAATTTAACATAAATATTTAGGCCAAAGTTGGATTTCCATCATCAGTGATGACTTCAGTTTTCTTTCCCGGATGATCATCTTCTGAATTATCATTACTACTTTCCCGGGCCACTTCCCCTTTTAATCCTTCTTTTTTAAGGACTGGCACACCAACTTCTTTACCTTCCATCAACATCTTTATTTGATCAGAATCAAGGGTTTCCCACAAAATTAAAGCTTCACTCATACGAGTAAGGATATCTTTACGGTCCATCAGGATTTTCTTTGCGACGTCGTAATTACGTCTAATAATAGAACCAACTTCATCATCAATTTTTTTGGCCGTCTCCTCTGAATAAGTAGAATTATCAGCACCAGCACCGTAACCAAAAGGTTGGTTTGGATTTGCCGTAAAATTAACTGGCCCTAAACTAGAGCTCATTCCCCAATTACAGACCATCTTTCTAGCAATATCTGTTGCTCTTTCAATATCATTTGAAGCTCCCGAAGTATAATCTCTAAAAATTAATTCCTCAGCAATTCTTCCTCCTAAAAGCATCGCAATCATATTATTAGCTTTTTCTTTACTCATCGAAAGCTTATCTTCATCCGGAAGTGTCACTGTCACACCTAAAGCTCCCCCTCTAGGGATAACACTTACTTTATGTACAGGATCATTTCCTGGTAACGATAAACCTACAATAACGTGTCCAGACTCATGAAAAGCAGTATTGCGTTTTTCCTCATCAGAAATCATCATGGATTTTCTTTCTACGCCCATTAAGACTTTATCTTTAGCACTTTCAAAATCAATATTACCTAATTTTGACTTATTCTCTCTAGCCGCAATTAAAGCAGCTTCGTTAACAAGATTGGCCAAGTCTGCCCCTGTAAATCCCGGAGTACCTTTGGCAATTGTTTCTAAATTAACATCATCTTCCAAAGGAGTCTTTTTGGTATGAACTTTTAAAATTCCAAGCCTACCTCTTACATCAGGTCTTCCCACTGTAACTCGTCGATCAAATCGACCAGGTCTTAGAAGTGCTGGATCAAGAACATCGACTCGGTTGGTTGCGGCCATTATAATAACGCCCTCATTAGACTCAAAACCATCCATTTCAACCAACATTTGGTTCAATGTTTGCTCTCTTTCATCATGGCCACCACCCATGCCATGACCTCTATGTCTACCAACAGCATCAATTTCATCAATAAATATAATACAAGGAGCATTCTTTTTACCTTGTTCAAATAAGTCTCTAACTCTTGATGCCCCAACACCTACAAACATTTCTACAAAATCAGAACCAGAAATAGAAAAGAAAGGAACACCTGCTTCTCCAGCAACCGCCCTTGCCAATAAGGTTTTACCAGTCCCCGGAGGCCCAACCAGTAATACACCTTTAGGAATTTTCCCACCAAGTTTAGTATATTTTTTTGGTTCTTTTAAGAAATCAACAATCTCAACTAACTCTTCTTTAGCTTCTTCAACCCCAGAAACATCAGTAAAAGTCACTTTCTTGTCTGACTCATTTAACATTTTAGCTTTAGACTTACCAAAACTCATGGCCTTGCCACCACCAGCTTGTAATTGTCTTAAAAAGAAAAAGAAAATGACAAATAAAAGAATCATTGGAAACCAATTAATCAGCAGCATAGAAAAAGTACTTTGCTCTTCTTCACGCTGATAATTAGGCACAATCCCATTTTCTTTCAACAGATTATAAGTTACATCACCAGTATTTCCAGTTAATTCAAAATGCACACCATTCTCAAAGCCATCAACATAACGTCCCATAATTTTGGACTTACTTTGATTCATCGTCACTTCTGCAACACGACCATTCTCAACAGCACTGACAAACTCAGAGAAGTTTATTTTTTTGGCCGAACTCACATCTCTTTGACACTCCTTAGCTAAAAAGATCATCCCTAAAATTAAGAGTATCCATAGAGCTAGTGTTTTTTGTTGTTTTTTCATATATATCCTTCAAATTTCAAATCCCATTTATTTTAAAGTGGTGGTGTTCACAAATCAAGCTAAACTCATCAATTATTATGGTGTAACAAAACATTCAACCTTAACACTTTGTGTCTATTTTTCTTTTTAGACCACTCTCTTAAAAGTTTTAATGCTGGATAATAATAAGACTTCTGTGCCTTTAGCTTTAAAACTGTATCTTTATGAAAGCTGGTATCAAAAGTTCTTATGTCAAGTTTGGGGTTCTGCACTAAAAATAAATAAGGAAAACTCAACTGAAAATTTTTATCCTTAAAGATGTATTGCAAAAAATCATAAAATTCATCATAGCTAAAAGTTTTATAATTAGAAAAATAAAGTTCTAACTTTGGAGCAACCGCTTTAGTAAGTAAAATCTGATGGTAATCCAAATATGCCATAATACCTTTTGTTAAAGCCAAAGGACCTTTTTTATGGTTTTCTAACGCCTCAATCATCTTACTAATTTGCAAAGAAAGCACACCGCGCCCTTGTGGGTTTAAATGCTTAACACCTTCTAAAATCAATTGCTCAAGTCCAGAGTAATCCTTTTGATTAACTGATAAACTATAAATTAAAACTGACTGAGATCCTTTTACTATTTCAAAATAAGACCTATTACGATCTAAAAGATGCATCCCTAAGCGACGACTAATTTCATTATGTCGATAAACATAATGTTTAAGATACTGCTTGTAACGATCACTAAATGCTGGAATAACTTCATTGCGAATATAATTTCTTTCATACTTAAGTGATTCATTGGTGGGATCCTCAATAAAAGGTAAATCAAAAGCTTGAACAAACTTACCTATCTGAGCCTTAGTGACACACATAAAAGGACGAATGACTTTCCCATTAAGTAAAGGTATTCCCACAAGTCCCTCGATATTTGAGGAGCGTAAACTTTGTAATAAAGTCCACTCAAAACTATCATCAATATGATGGGCCAAAACAATTTTTTCCTCTCCATCCAAGTCGGCATAAAAAGCTTCATAGCGCAAAAGTCTTGCTCTATATTCAAAATTTTTGTGAGGATTTAAACCTTCTAATTTTTTACTTTTAAACTCAGCACCGATTGTTTGAGCAAAAGCTTGTACAAACTCTTCTTCCTTGTCTTGTCCCATACGAGAATTATGATTTATATGCATTATTTTCAGCCTCAAGGAATATCCGAAGCTTTTGTTTAATAAATAAAGACAAAAGGCCATGGCCATAGAATCTATTCCACCTGAGACCCCAATGACTAATGATTCATTGGGGCCAAACAAAGAAAACTTTTCAACAAAAAAAGCAAACTGGCGCATAAACCTTTGGGTATATTGGGGATTTGAAGATTGAAATTGCATAGAACTAGTCTATTTTTTATTTTTTTAACTGTACAGAATTATTGACATACTTAAGAGGAATCTCTAAGATGCTCCTACTTCAAACAAATCATTGGCGACGTAGCTCAGTTGGTTAGAGCGTCGGATTCATATCCCGAAGGTCGGCAGTTCGACTCTGCCCGTCGCTACCAATAATTTCAAAAACTTACATTCCACTTTATAAGAAAAAGGCCCTTCATGGGCCAATTATGTACTACGCGTGTACTACAAGCTTTTAGTCAACAATTCTTTTTTTGAAATATTTGGTAGTACATCGACTACCCACACTGCATTAAAATCCAAATTCGCACCTAACTATTTTCTATTTTTTCAAAGCCCATTTACAATTTGAGTTGTTTAAGTCCTCACGTAATAAATATAATGAATTACCTTCAAATTCAATTTTAACTGTCTAATTGCGCCCAAAGTGTACCACCACGCATAGTGTAAATCACATTCTTTCCGATATACTTCTTCTTCACTATCGGCATATTTAAATTTAAAATACTCGCATTGTTCATTATTGATATGATCATGATCTGCTAAACGGTCTTTTAAGTCAGAATCAGACCTCCCACATAGGAGACTAAAATACGATCGCCATCCTTTTCCTTATAACCAAAAGCATAATTTCCAATTTCGCCATCTTCAAGGTTTTCATTAATTGTTTCATTATCTAAAGGCAACCATTCATCAGATAAATTTAGACTTGGCATAAATGTCTCCCATCTCTGAAATCATCCATGAAAATTGATCGCCATCTTTGGCATTTTTGTTATTTAGGGTGTGGCCTCACACCGCACAAAACACCCCTATTTTGACACTTTTATTGGCTCGGGGTTGGTTATTTTATCCCATCGGCGTGTCTAATTTTTTCACCTCTGTTGAATCGTTAAAATATTTCAAAATATTATCTGACTCTTCTTCCGAAATATTATAAAAATTTAAGTCTTTGGGTATCATCTCAGAGTATACAATAATTAACTCTTGAGTTGATCTGACATAAATTACCCTGTCTATCAAAGATTTCTTTATAAATTTTGAAGGCTTATCACCCTCCTTTATTTCAATCCCTGCTGAGTTTATTAGTATTTTCAACCTAAACTCTTTGATTGACGTATATAACCTCATAATTAAAATAAATAAAACAAAAGCCAGTACGAAAACGGAGTAAAGAATTTTTTTATGATAGCCAAACTCAACAACTATTGTTCCCACAACAAGTAAAAACATCAATATCATTTTGTAGAAAGGAATACGTCGAAGAAATATATCTCCAATGTTTTTGAATCTTTCATTATATATATAAGAATACTCAGATTCCATACTCACTCTCTAAACTTTCTATAAATTGAGTATAACATTTACTTTTATCTATCTCAATCTCCATTATTTTTGCTCCAATTACATCAAATCGATTGTACAACATTGACTGTTTGGGTTTGGCATTTTCTTAATCTGTGGTGGTTTTGGTGTAGGTTTTGGAGGGGGCGGAGGTGGTTGTTTTGTTGGGGCTATGCTCGTAGTTCCAGACTTTGTTGCATCAATACTCGCACCTGCCGTATCCGTAGGGTCAAAAGCTGCAAACCCGTTCATCCCATAGTATGCTCCACCAACTGCCCCTGCTGTTGCACCTAGAATTGCTCCTGCAATAGTCCCTGTCGTGGCATAACCATATGCTCCTCCAGCGATAGCACCTCCAAGGGCGCCATACCCCATTGCTGCGGCAGTCCCAACGGTTGCACCACTAAGATAGACACCTAGCCATGCGCCAGTAATCGCGACAGCGGCACCTACAGCACCGACCTTAAAGCCAGCTGTAAAGGTCGCGACATCCCAGCTCCCAGTAAATGCCATATTCAATGTACCACTAATAGCTCCTGCAATGAGTATAGAGGCAATAATTCCGAACTCGCCATTAGGATCAGCATACTTTATAGGGTTGTTGTATCCATATATATACTTGTTGAAAGAAAATGGATTACTCATAAACCCAGCAACTGGATCCTCCTGAATAAACCTCCCAATCTCCGGCATCATATACCTTGCCCGATAATACATCATCCCACTTTCAACATCATGTTCACGATTCGTAAATTCATACGATGTTTTAATGGTTTATAAAATTAAGAACTGCAATCAACAAAAGCTTATCTATTGAGGAATCTGTTTTTTCAAGAAATTCAATAAATCATTATGGTTTTCAGTTACTCCTATTAAGCATAAAAAGGGAAACATGCTAAGGTATAAAACACACTCTCCAGTTGAGGTTATTTTCATTTTTTTTATTTTATTCCATGATACAAAGTATACACCCCAAAGTTTCAATCCTTTATCTAAAACCTTCACTCTATTCGACAAAGAATAAAATATATATAGTATCACTAGAGGAAAAAGCAACATTAGTTTAGAAATCTCTTCGATCATTGAGTAGATTATAACACTAATTGCTATAGCAATTAAGCTACTGTTGAACAGCTTACTTTTTTTATAATATAATGTTTTACCTATAAAATTCATCTTTTCCCCTAATTTTACCACAAACTAAAACCGCTACTCAAACAATGCGTTGAAACGGTTTCAGCAACACCAGCTCCTAACGCACTACCAGCTGTAATATTTACAGTGTGCCATGCTAGAGTTCCGGCCACAGTATAAGCAGTTACTGCAACTGCTGCTACTTTTGCAGCGACTATCGCACCTCCAACAATCGCAGAACACCGCCCTAAGTTTAAAGCTGTTTTAGCAGTTGCCTTTTCAAGTGCTATATTCCATGCATTATATCCAGTATATGTCCCAGCAGCTCCTCCTGCAACCATACCGACTTTTGCACCTTTATGAAATCCATCCTCAAAGCCTCCACCTTTAGCGACATTTATTAATCCGCCAGTAACTCCACCAGTAAACGCCCCTGTAACAGCACCAACAACAAAACCGGCAATTCCACCAGCAAGTCCACCACCTGCGGCGAGACCAGCATAATATCCCATATAGCCACCAGCTGCCCCAGCAACAGCCCCAATTAGCGCTCCCTCTAATATATTACCACCAGAGCTAGCTGCCATCGCTCCACCTATAACAGCACCAATTGCCATGGCTGTAAAAATAAACTCCCCAGAAGGATCGACCCATGAGTTAGGATTATTTACAGCATAAATATATTTGCTTGTAAAAGTTCTAGGTTTTTCATCTATCCCCGGATGCGGATCCTCCTGAATAAACCTCCCAATCTCAGGCATCATATACCTTGCCCGATAATACATCATCCCACTTTCAACATCATGTTCACGATTCGTAAACCCATATGATGTCTTAACAACAGAACTATTTGTAATATCATTCCCACTCCCATCAACAATTTTTAAGATCTTCCCAAAGCTAGAATAAGAGTAATGTTGCACAAGATTCCCACTCCCATCCACAATATCAACAACACTTCCAAGTGCATCTTTAAGATAAAAATAACTTCCTGTTGAACTTGCAAGTTTACTCGACTTCACATCTACTGCAAGCACATCATCTGTTCTTAAAGTTGAATGTGTATAGACTCCTATCACTGAATTTGAATCGTACTCTGCAAGAATCTCTTGTCCATCATAGACATAACGTCTTTCAAAAGAATCAGATGAGTTTTCTTTATCACTAACAACTTTTCTCATCCTTCTTCCAAGAGCGTCGTAGTAGTAAAATATCTCTTTAGTAAGAAGACTGTTTTTATATTCTTGTATTTTTATCAATTGATTTTCACTAGAGTAAGTTAGGTTTTTAAAGTTACCTGTCATCCCTCTTTCTTGAATTGAAGTCAGGTTTCCATTTTGATCGTAAAGATAAAAATGCTTATAATCCTCAGTTAGTCTTTGAGACTTATTATCATAGACATAGTTTCCAAGTTGATCATTAAGTCTATTTCCAAGATCATCATAATTAAAACTCTCCGTTGCATAATCTCCAGTGATCTCTGAGTTACTTACAGAGTTAAGTTGGGACTCATCATCGTATCCATAACTAGCTGTTCCCCGAGAGCTTATAATACTGGTTCTATTTCCAAGATTATCTCTAGTATAAATAAACTGATTAATAACAGAACTGTTTCCTTTTTTATGTGCAAGAGCAGTAAGAAAGCTATTTTTATCAAAGCTAAATTCGGTTTGAGAGCCAGGTCTTTCAATTTTAGTTAAACGATTAGCACTATCATAAAAGAAATCAAAGTCTTCTGATTTATGATTTGTTAAACCAATTAGACGATTTCCATCATCGTAATAGTATTTAAAAGCACCATAAGGAGTATCCATCTGAGTTCTATTACCTAGGATATCATAAGAATAATTAAGACTGACACTTGGAATATTGTCTCCCTGTGTTTTTGTCTCTGACACATAGTACTCTTTTCCAATTTTTTCATACTCAAACTCAATTGCAGAGTCCGAATCAGAAATAAGAGTCATATTTCCATAATCATCGTAATTCATCTCATAAATATTATCTGGAAGGATCTTTTTAGTCAGAAGATTATCTGAGTCGTACTCAAAGGTCTTCTCTGCTCCGTTAGGGTCTTTTTCCCAAATCACATTTCCATTGCCATCATAGGCAAGCTCTGTAACTTGCCCTAAAGCTGTCGTCTTCTTAGCAAGCCTATCCATCTGATCATATTCAAAGCTAGTCACATTATTGTAAGGATCAATTATTTTAACAAGCTGGCCTGTTGGTGAATACTCATAACTAGTTATTTTTCCAACGGGATCATCTGCACTCACACCTGTACTTACTTGTGTTAGTCGATTAAATTTGTCATAGCTATAGATGGTGGAGATACCATTGGCATTAATTTTTTCAACGATATTTCCCGCCAGATCTCGAATATAATTTGTCTCTTCCCCTAAAGGTGAAACTTTCTTATTAAGGTTTCCAAGTGAATCATAAAAGAATTCTGTTGTCTCTCCTTTATCATTATAAGTTGTTTTTAAAAGTCCATCATTATAATAAGTGCGATAGATCGAGTTTCCATTAAAATCCGTCTCTTTAGTAGGCAGTCCAAAGTCAGCGTGATAAACAATATTTTTCTTCTTCCCTTTACTATTGGTATAAGAAAGAAGTTCTCCAAAATCATTATAAACAAAACTTTCTTGCTCACCGGAATCACTATCATATTTATAAATAAGATCACCAAAGTCATTATACTGAAACTCAGTATATGTGTTATCAAAACGAGTTATTTTAATTGGTCTTGCATCGAGATCTCTTTCAATAGTGGTTACTCGATCTTTAGAGTCTGTGATTTGAGTCACAAGTCCAGAATGATCTTTTTTAAGCTCAGTTTCAAAGCCTTTAGCATCAGTATAAATGTCATTAATTTCTTTATTTGTTCCATCTGAAATTTCGGCCTTATTATTTTCATCATAATTTCCTGCAACAAATGTATGGTTAAGTCCATCTTCAAATTCAACTTTTTTCTCATCAGGCCTATTGATTTCAACTAACTTATCAGACTGATTATAAGAGTAACTGGTGACAAACCCTCTTTTATTGGTTTCAGAAGTCATCATCCCCTTTTCATTATAAGTAAACTTCTCAACTGAACCATCAGGATAAGTAACTTGATCTAAATGATTTCCATAATAATAAAAACTTGTCACTCTTCCTGCAGGATCAGTCACTGAACGAACTTTATTGCCCGAGATATTTATTTGAGTTACCCCACCAGTAGGATCAATAACCCTGCTAATTTGTCCATTACTGTATTCATAAGAAGTTATATTTCCAATTTTATCGACTGAGGCCAGCTGAAGACCTTCTTTTGAATAAGTATTAAAAGCTCCATTTCTAAATTTTCGCTCAAAACTTCCATCGCTAAGACGTATAAGTTGTGAATTATCATTTGCATTTACGGGGACATATCTTTGAGAGCCAGATGTTCCATGGTCAATAATAATTTTTTTAATCATTTTATTTCTGGCATCTAAATAAACAAGATTTCCCTCTCTATCGAGAGCAATATGTTTTGGTGAACATATAGAAACATTCAGAGCAGCTTTTCCATTTTTCACATCATTTGAAGTACAAATATTTGTTCCTGCAATTGCCTGTGATATATTTTTGACTAAATCAATTTGAACAATTCTATGATTTCCTGTATCTGCAACATACAAAAAGCCTCTTTGACTATCGATCGCCAATCCATATGGATCTTTTAAAAAAGTGTCTTTTGCCGGTGCTGTTGCTTGGAATTTTCCATTGGGACTTCCTGCCACATGTGAAACATTACCATTGGGATCAATTTTTCTTATATAACCTCGCTCAGATGAAAAATAGATATTTCCAAAATTATCTTGAGCAAGTCCTGTTGGATGATAAATTCCTACAGAATCTTTATTACCACTGAGAGTATCATTCGTTTGTCTATTTCCAGCAAAATCATAGGTCAAATTAGTTGCAAGATTTACCATTCTAATAAGATTGTTCCCTCTGTCGGCAACTAAAATCTCATCATTTGAAACTCTTAAAACACTATGTGGTGAATTAAAACTCGACTCACTAAAACTTCCATTATCATAACCAGAAGTTGGTATGCTTCCTTTTTGCTCCCACCAACCAGCAAAACTTAGCCTACAACCACTATAGCCTGTCCAAGGTGATAAGTGAGTCCTTGTGTAACCAACCTGTTCGTAGATTTTACTTTCGCATCCAACATAAGAATACTGACGGCAGATGCTATCACTCGTTTTTTCAAAAACGTAGTCGACATGTTTTTGAGCATCTTCCATTTCTTGATAAGACATTCCAATTGTATCTATATAAAAATCATCATCTTTTGAATAGTGATATGTTTGATCATTATTATTAATCCCAATTTTGAATGCCTTAGATGAATTATTAATGTTATAAAATCGATGATTAGTATCAACTAAAAATATCTTATTTCCTTCAACGAACGCTGACCTTGGTATGATTTGTGATCTCCCTGTATACTTTTGATACAAACATTTCCAATTGGCACGACTTGGAGAACTCGTAAATTCTTTTCCTTTATTAT
>PAKC01000083.1 GCA_002706205.1 Halobacteriovoraceae bacterium | reverse complement strand
GTACTAATTCTTGCATATAAATCTTTTCTAAAAGTTCCCAATTCAATCATTGAATGGATGTCTTCACAAGTTGCACTCATAACTCGGAAGTCAGACTTAACCTTACGATTAGAGCCTACAGGATAAAACTCTTTTTCCTCTATGCCTTTAAAAGAGTCTTTTGAGATTTAGATGAAAGTGAATGTATTTCATCAAGAAAGATGACTCCTCCATCTGCTAGTTCTAGAAGTCCTTTCTTTTCTTTCTTGGCACCTGTGAATGCATTATCAGTATGGCCAAACAGTTCACCAACAAATAATTCGTCAGAATACTGTGAGCAATTTATTTCTATAAAGTTCTCTACTTTGAGAATATCTCTAATAAGATGGGCAACTACCCTTTTACCTGTTCCTGTTTCTCCGTGAACAAAAATGGGTTTATTAGAAAAAGAAAGGTTTTTTATCTGATAGAGTTCTTCTGATAAAGATTGGGATTTAGTAATAAAGCTTTGATTAATTATATTTTCAAATTCTATATCTTTTCTATGATTTTCAAATCTACTCCAAACAACCTCTAATTTTTTATTATTAAACGGTTTATTCAAAAAATCTTTAGCACCATTTATAAAAGCTTCTTCAAGAGTCTCTTTTGCTGTTTCTCCTGAAACAACGATTGAATATATATTTAAATGATTGGCCAGTTTTAAAAGCCTTAACCCATCAAGCTCTCCAGAAAGGTTTAAATCAAAAAATGCTACATCAATATCATGAGCCTTTAATAAATCATGTGCTTCTCTCACATCATTTGCAACGACAACATTCCCAAAAGAGGCCAATAGTCTCTTATTCAATTGAGCAGTTAATAAGTCATCTTCAACAATTAAGATTTTAATTTTTTGTTTATTCATGAATGGCTATAAACCAAAACTATTGTAATTGTTCAAAGAAAAAGATGACTATATGGAAAGTTTATTGACTTTTAGTCAACACCAGAAGCGATAAAGGATTGATTTCACGTAAAACAATAAGGTTCATAATATTACCTTTTTAAATTATATTTTGGAGAATAGTCTGTTTAATTCTTCAATTGTGGGAATTCCTAATGAACATCCTCCCCCGTTTGCATTACCACCAAGAATGACTTTATCATTTTTAATCACTGTAGGAGAGGCATAATTTTTATAATTATCTTTTCCATCAAGAGTATTTTGGTCTAATTCAATAAACTCTACTCCTGATTCTTGGAGTGCTTGCCTAACTCTTTCAGCATTTGGGCATCCTTCAAAGAAAATAAGCTTAATGTCCTTCATCTGTCCTCCGTCTATTTGTAACAGGAATAATGTTTAATGAATGCCATATTATCCGCAAGACAACATTTCCCAGAAGGATTTGCTGTTTCACAAAAACATCCGGGGTCTTTCATTTTAGATTTTATGTCATCTAGTATTTCTTTTTCTCTACCCTCTTGAATAGCATCAAATAGTTCTTGCTTAGAATGTTTAAAGCAATAACAGATCAGCCCCTCTTTACTTAACTCAACTTTGCTTTCTTCTTTTTTATCACAACAACTCATCTTGAACCTCCACAAGGATTCTTGTTATCAAACGACCAGAAGGCCACATATCCAGGACTTTCTTTTATTTCTTTGATTACTTTACAACCTGCTTCATCAGAAACCTTAATGACTGCACTTCCAATACTTTCTTTCGGCTTTGGGCTAGAGTGGTCTATATTTAATATCTCTGTATCTTTCAGACCTGCTCTTTTGAGTGCCTCTCTTACACCTAACTCGCAACCTCCACATGTCATTCCTTTAATGTATAATGTCCGAACCTTACCTAAAGAATCAATTGGTTCGTTTTGAGCTTGAGATACTGATGAGAGCAACATTGGAGAGATCATAAACAGTATAGCTATAAATGTTCCAATAGCTAAACTAACTCTTCTAAATCTCATTTTCTTAGGATCTGCACACATTGTTCCCTCAACGCATTCCTTTTGTTCAAGCCTGTAATTCATAATCCAACCTATTGTTATTAAAATAACCACAACTACTAAAATGATATTTCGATAATCTTCCAAGAAAAGTAGAGATGATGCACCTCCTACACCTAAAACACCTAAAATCAATGGGCCTATACAACAAACAGAACTAGCGATAGCCGCAAGAATTCCTCCACTTGTTATCCACTTAATTAATTTACTTTCTTTCATTTAAGAACCTTTTTCACATTGAAAGATAGGTGACATTTCTTTTTAAGATCCGGCCCTCCACTTTCTTCACATTCCCTAACAAATATTTTTAAAACCTTTTTTATATTACGAAGTGATTGCATTCTCTCATCAACTTCTTTCATTTTTTCTAATGCCATATCACGCCCAGCTTTGCAGCTGACTCCACTTTCTTTTAGATCTAAAAGTTCTTTTATTTCACCTAAAGTAAAGCCTGCTTCTTTGGCCATTAATGTAAAATTAATTCTCTCTACAACTTCGTCGTTATATTTTCTATAACCAGAAGCCGTTCGGTTAGGTATAGTTATGATTCCTTTCTTCTCGTAAAAACGAAGAGTTTCTCTATCTAAACCTGTTAATTTCATGATGTCTTTTGTTTGCATGACTTCACCTCATTTACATTATAAACCTTGTAGTATAGTACCATGTAAACAACTAAATTAAAGTCTTCTCATACGCCTAAGTCTATTACTACTTTGCAAAGCACTCAGCCGATTTGGAACTATTATTCTTTGTTGTCTCAGGTGATCCCCTGACAAATGTAGCATGAAGTCTTTAATGCATTTATTTAGAAAGCTTATGAAATCAACATCCATTTTCCCAAGTTGGAAATCAATAAATTCTGTTCTAGAAAAAGGAACAAAGTATGCAAAGCTATTATCCTTGAATGGTAATTTCCACCATATTCTTTGTTCTTCTCCGAAATCAAAAAATACTAATGAACTACTAGTCTGCCATTCCTTAATAAGTTTACTTTCATCAATATAAACCTTCTTAAGCAATGGACTTACCATTAATGTAACAGCTGAATCTATAGCTTTAAAGAATTGGTCTTTATCTCGCTTCCTTCTAAGCCCATCTACGATCCAAACTAAATTAGGATAAAAATTATCTCTGGATAATCGTTCTTCTTTCGAAATAAAGGAATGCTGGAACTCTATGACGCAACCATCTTCAGTCTTAACATCAGCAATATGCCTTTCTCCGTCATCAGCTCGATGGGTAACCTCCTGCCAGTCAATTGGAAAGTGTCCTTTCCAGTCTCGATGCCATTTGGTTTCATTCTCCCACCAAGTATCACACTCACGTTTAGAGTAATGAGCCCAGTGCCAGATATTAATATCTCCGCATTTAGAATTAACTTTTGAAGCACAAAAAGAGCATATTCCATCTGTTTTTGGCTTTGGAGTACATTTAATCCCATTAACAAGTGCAAATTTCATATTTCCTCCTATGTATTTACAATAAGTGTTGTTACGTTATATAAGCATAAAAGCCGTTACACCTTCAAGATAGGAATTTCATGGGAAAAGCGTTACATGACTGCATTTACGTTATTAAAGATGAAAAAGAGCCACAGAGGTATGACAAGAGTTCAGTACATTTTTTAATTGATGGTGCCAATTCTCATCTTACAAACAATGGAGATAGGCCCAAAGATAAAGTTGCACTTTCAAAGTCGATCTTTAATCTAATGAGTGAATATGAAAAGAACGGGCCAACAAATCAGTTAATTAACGAATTAACTAAATTCCTAGAACCTGTCAGATACCAGTGCATCATTCAGCGAATAAATAGAAAGCTAGTCACATTTCATGTAGCGCACCTACAGCATCACCCAGACCCGGGTATATTGGCATGCTATCTTTTCTCAAATATGGTCTCTCTTGGTTGGTTAGAAAACTTAAAAAGGTGCCAAAGTTCTGAATGTAATAAATTTTTTCTTGGTCGATCCAATGTAAAGTGGTGTTCAAAAACTTGTGGATCAAGGGCGAGAGTAAAAAAAATGAGAAAGAAAAATAAAAACTACATCTGATTCGATTTATAACCATCTACGAACAGTCTGCATATAAACTCTATAACTAGACTGAAATTTAGCCAAAAGGATTTTTTCCTCAGGTTTAATTTGATACAAATTCATATATAAAATAAATAAAAGGAGAGAAATCAGATTAGCAAGATTTCCCAAGAAAAGTCCGTAACTGACTAGAAATAACAAAAAACTTAAATACATGGGATTACGAGTGTACCTATAAACTCCAGTTACGACTAGTCGCTCTGATTTCGTAGGATCTCTGGGATCTACAGTCGTATCTTCTTTTCTAAATTTCAAAACTGCCACTAAAGCAATAACTAATCCCACTAGAAAAACTAAACATGAAGCTGACTTAAAAAAATAATGGCCATAGTTGAAACTAATTAGGATTGATACAGTCCACATCAAAAATCCAAATATCAAGGTAACAATTAAAGGTGNAACCTTTAGTTCTAACATTTTAAGCATTATTTATCTCGCAACTCTGTGACTCAAATTCAATAGTTGAGTATGTCACATTATGAGACTTTAATACTTCCTTTATATCTATCTTTAGTTTATCAATAGACTTCATAATGGTTTCTTCAGGGACTTTGATGTGAAAGCGTAGATAAAATGTTTCATTATCTAGTGACCAGCCTTTTACTGCATGAATATCGTCAACGAGATTAAATTTCTTAACTTGTTCCAAAATTTGATTTAATTCAAGCTCATCAGGAAACTTTTGAAGAAAAATCATCCCAACTTTTTTTAAATTTTTGTATACTCCCCTTAAAATAACAAGAGATATTAATATTGAAAGAATTGAATCTAGTACAAACCAAGGTTTAAATAATAATATTATACTTACAATTAGAACTGCGACCCATCCTAGTAAGTCCTCTAAAAGATGATACATAACCATTTTTGCATTTAGTCCTTCATTTTTAGATAATCTATAGGCAGCAAATGCATTAACTGAAATACCTAAGATAGCTAAACCTAGCATCCCTTCAGGCTTTACAGCTTCAGGTGACATAATTCGGCCAATGGCCTCATAGATAACAAAAATACTTCCGGCAAGTAGAATCACTCCATTGATGAATGCTGATAAAATTGAAAAGCGTCTATATCCAAAGGTATAATTTTCATCTTCTTCTTTCTGACTTAATTTTTCAGCAAAATATGAAAATAATAAAGCGAGGCTATCTCCAAAGTCATGCAGAGCATCCGAATAGATTGCAACACTATTTGTTAAGTAACCACCAATTAATTCAATAACGGAAAAAGTAGCGTTTAGAACAAACGCTACTAATATGTTTTTACTACCTTGATAGTGATTATGATCATGATCTTCTGACATATGGACCTTATTACCTGTTCACTCCACCTACTTGCCAATTTTTTTGTGCTCTTTTAGTACTGGCTTCAATATCCATCTTGAACTTTTGAAGTTTTTCCTCTGATGAAAAATAATATACATGCCCGGCATGTTTTATTTTAAAATCATCACTTCCCTTAACATGTAAATCGCCCTCAGAAATTGATTGAGCGCAATGCTTATCAAACATTTCACCTTTTTCATGATGTAACTTACAATTTTTATCACAACTCTTATGATGATGGTGCTCTACATCTTTATGGTGATGAGCACATGAGGCTAGAAAAAATGCACTCAGCAATGTAATTAATAATAGTTTCATATTAAATTCTCCTTTAATTCGGGTTGCATGAACTTGATAAATAATCTGTATAAGCTTGGTATTACAATTAGTGTTAAAATTGTCGCAGTAAATATTCCACCAACTACAACTGTCGCCAAGGGTTTCTGTACTTCAGCTCCTAATCCTGTTGAAAACATCATTGGAAGGAATCCAAAAATATCAGTTAGAGCTGTCATCAAGACAGGACGAAGTCTAGACATTGCACCCTCTCTAACCACATCATCAGCTGATTTTCCTTCGGCTATCAAACGATTAAAATAGGTCACCAGTACGACTCCATTTAGAATACTGATACCAGACAAGGCAATAAATCCAACTCCAGCGGATATACTAAATGGCATTCCTAGAATATTCAACGAAACAACTCCACCTATAAGTGCCATTGGAGCACATGCAAATATCAAAATAACTTGAGCAAAATTTCTAAAAGCAGCATAAAGCATTCCAATAATAATTAACATTGCTAGAGGCACTAAGATCGCAAGCCTCTCTTTAGCACTTTGTAAGTTTTTAAAGCTACCTCCCCACTCAATATAGTAGCCTTCTGGAAGTTTAATTTTTTCATCGACTCTTCTTTTTGCTTCATTAACAAATGATTCAATATCTCGTGTTTCAGGATTTATTAAAACGGCTACTCTTCTTTGAGAATTTTCTCTTGCTACGGCAGTAAAAGTTTCAACAAAATTTATATCGGCAACTTGCTCTATCGGTACTGTGTACCCTTCAGATATTCCGACAGGTAGCTGACTAATAGTGAAAACATCTTTACGCTCATCTTCAGATAACCTTGTTACAATGGGAAACTTTCTAACTCCGTCATAAATATGTCCTATTTCCTTTCCACCTATTGCTGTACTAATAGCATCTAAAACTGGTCTTGCTGTTACTCCAAGTTGTGCTAATGCATCTATTTTAGGTGTATATTGAATCATTGGAGATTTTCCTTTTGACTCAGATTCAGCTTCTCCAGCACCTTCTATATCTCCTACGATTTCAGCAACTTCTTTTGAATATGCTATTATTTTATCTAGGTCATCTCCAAAAACTTTTGCCGAAACATCAGCTCTTGTTCCTTCGAGTAGCTCATTAAAGCGCAATTCAACTGGTTGAGAGACCATTAATACTTGTGCAGGGACATGAAGCTCAAGCTTTTCTTTAACTGCTTTAATTAGATCTTTTTTACTTTGAATTTTATCGTCTTTTGGCCAATCCTCACGTTTGTGTAGCATTACATATGAATCTGATATATTTACGCCCATAGGATCTGTTGCGACTTCAGCTGCACCAGTCCTAGCAAATACATTTTTTACTTGAGGAAACTCTTTAACAACATCCTCTGATAGCATCTGTAATTTAACTGAGTTTTCAGTATTAATATTTGCAGGTCTAATAAATTGAAGTGCAAAATCTCCCTCATCCAACTGCGGTATAAACTCAGAACCCATCTGAGAAAATAAAAGTACTCCCGCAACTATTGAAGTAACACCGATACCTAAAACAATTTTCTTAAATTTTAAAGCTGTAGCAAGTGCTGGTGCAAATAACTTTTCAGCTAGTCCCATTAGGTATGGCTTTTTATCTGTCGTTTTTCCACTCAAAAATGTTGCTGCCAGTGCCGGCACAAGTGTGAATGACAATAGTAATGCCGAACATAATGCAATAATGAATGTTTGTGCCATTGGTCCAAACATTTTGCCTTCAACACCCGTAAGTGCAAATAGAGGCACGAAAACAATTATTACAATTAATTCACCGAATCCAGCTGCTGATCGAATTTCAATAGCTGCTTGAGTAACATACTTTTTAACTTCGGCCCTAGTAAGTTCTCTACCCGCCTTCTGACCTTCTTTTTGTAGTTTATGGACACAATTTTCTATTACAATAACAGCTCCGTCGACAATAATACCAAAGTCTAATGCTCCTAGACTCATCAAATTTCCTGACACATTTTGCCATTTCATTAATATAAATGTGATTAGAAGTGAAATAGGAATTATTATAGAAGTAATAATAGCTGCACGAAGGTTTCCAACAAGCATTAGTAAGAATAAAATAACTAACCCAGCTCCCATGAATAAGTTGTGTTCTACTGTACCAAGGGTTGCATCAACCATATCTGAACGATTATAAAGTACATCAAGTTTAACCCACGAAGGTAGATCTTTTTTAATTTGATTTAATTTAGTATTTACATCATCAGAGACTGAGCGACTATTCTCTCCAAGTAGCATAAAAGCAGTTCCAATAATACTCTCTGCCCCATTTACAGTTGCTGCCCCTGTTCTGATTTGTTTATCATACTTAACCTTAGCAATATCCCTTACTCTAATAACTTGATAATCTGATAGCCTTTTTACAACTACCTTATTTATGTCATCAAAGTTTTTCAATAAACCAACACCTCGAACAAGCAATTGTTCTCCCGTTTGTTGAATATATCCACCACCAACATTTATATTAGTCTGCTCAATGGCTTTTTCAATATCATCAAAGTGAAGTCCAAATTTAGACATTTTTTCAATATCAGGTTGAATAAAATATTGTTTTTCATATCCCCCAATTGTGTTTACTTCTGTTACACCTTTTACAGTAAGAAGCCTTGGTTTTATAAACCAATCTTGAAGTGACCTAAGCTCCATCAATTGGAGTAATCTTTTATCTGGATCTGTTTCAGGATCGATTGCAGCAACAGAGTAATGAAATATTTCTCCAAGACCTGTACTTATTGGACCCATTTCAGGCACAACTCCATCAGGTAACTCAAGATTTTGTAATTTTTCACTAACAAGCTGTCTGGCCACTAGGATTTGTGTCGCTTCTTTAAAGATAACTGTAACTTGCGAAATACCAAAACGTGAAATTGATCGTATCGTTTCAACACCAGGGATACCGTTCATTGAATATTCAATAGGAAAAGTGACCATTCTCTCAATTTCTTCAGGCACCAAGCCCTTAACTGGAGTGTTAATCTGTACTTGTGTATTTGTAATATCAGGAACAGCATCTATGGATAACGTTTGAAACGATTTATATCCGAAAATCAATAATATAATAGTTGCCATAAAAACAAACATTCTACTATTTACTGAAAATTGTATTATTTTATTTATCATTTATATTTTCCTAGTGAGAATGACCATACTCTGAGGTATCGGTTGAATAAACATCAGTAACTCTCAATAATCCAACGCCATCGATAACAATTTGGTCACCAAAATCAACACCTTTAACCTTAACTAAATACTTGCCCTTAGATTCTTTTAACAACTCTACAGGCATAAATTTAAAGAATCCTCCTCTAAATCGGTAAAGACCCTTTGTACTTTTTGATGATACTAAAGTTGTCTTATCAATACTAAATTCGTCCCCATCAACTGTTTGAAGTTTTAATTTTAAGGTTTTAATTGCCTCTTTCGATAATTTAAAGCCCTTATTTTCATCAACCTCTTCGATTGCCTTTCCCTTCCCTACTGCTTTACCGCCTCCATGTTCTCCATGTTCTCCATGGTCAGCATGGCCTTTTTCTTCTTTGTGATCATCATGGTCAGTATGTTCAACATGTACAGGACTGCTACTGCTCTCTATATTATCGTGACCTTCTGAATGTTTATGCTCGTCGTGTTTTTGTTTCTTATTATGCTCATGCCCATCATCTTTTGAATGTTTAGTCTCTTTATGATCATGGCTGGCATGCTCATCTCCTTCCTCTGCATTAACCATATTAATGGTAAGAGAAAATATTAAAAATATAATACATAGCTTATTCATTTAGTACCCCTAGGTTCAAAAGCTTATCTTTACAAGCGGTATTCGCAGTAATTGTGTTAATCTCCATCTCACTAAATATTTTTTTGATACTAATTAATATCTCTTTATAAAGTTTCACTTCCTCAGAACATATAAAGAATCCATTAACAGAACACTTACGCATTAAATCTGAATAATAGGATTCATCCAAAATAATATTGTTACAAATTGCTTCATCAAAAAAACGTGAAAATTTTCTATGAGTATAATTTTGCATACTTGAATTATTTAAAAACTCGTAAGAAACATCCTTAACTCCCGAGAAGTACTTTTTTAATATCTGTTGATTCTCAGTTGTTAATTCTTGAGTTGCGATAAGCTCGACATCATTTCTAGATGTTTCTAAATTTTTGAGATTTGAAAAGGTAACACCATATTTACACGAACTTAATATAAAAACTAAACTTAAAAACAATATATATTTCATTTTTCACCTCTTTTAGTTACATCTTCAAGCTTCCCTTCTTTTTTTGTATAGTCACCATTGAAGATAGATCTTTTTAGTTTTTCAATAGTGTTAACAACTTCATACTTATAGTTCTCTAGAGAAATTGAAGCATCAAATAAATTGTCTATACTGGTAAGCATTTCTAAGGGATCGACATTCATCCCTAGAATCAATTGAGTTTTTACTGTTTCATAGTTTTCTTGAGCAAGTTGAAATCTTTCATTTTGATTATCAATATTTTTAATATATGAATTAAAGTTATATACTAAGTTATAAAGATTTTTCTTTATTACTTCTTTTGTAGCCTCAGCATTAATATCTAATATCTTCCCTTCTGACCTTGTAATTCTTACAGAACTACCTAGGCCAAAGCCGAGGCCATCTTGAAGAGGAATGTTATTAAATACACCGCCACCGGCTCCACGAGAAGTTGTCGATGCCCCAAGAAATGAGAAATATGCTTCTTTTCTTACATACTTTAAAGCCTCTTTAATATATGCATATTGATTCAATTCAGGGGCATTATCCATTGCTCTAAAGACGAAGGTATCAAACGAAATCGGGTTTAAATCTTCAACAACGGGGAGTACAATGTTTTCTAACTTCAAGTCTATCTCTTGAGGAATACCCATGAGATAAGACATTGCTTTGATTTCTTCATAAACCAATGAATCTAGTAAACGAATATCCTCTTCAATCTCTAGTTTTCTAATTTTTAAAAACTTCAACACTTGTGGAGGAGCTTCTCCAAAGACTGTTCTAGTTTTAACAATTGCAATCAATTCACTTAATTGTGTTTCTTGAGTCTTAAGTAGTTTTAAAAAACTTTGATCTCTTAGTGTGTTTGTATAGAGTAGTTTAGCTGTCATGACTTCATTAGCCCATAAAGCTCTATACTGTTCTTTTTGTGCTAAATAAAACAGTTTACTTTGTGATACTCTAAACCAGTTATTTGGAACTAAAAATGGTGCTATATCTTGAACCATATCTATTGCAGACGCCCAATCAAAAGGAAGTTTTAAAACATTCCAAAGGTTTAACTTTGGTAGTAAGTTTCTTTTATTAAATGTAATTGTTTCCTTAGCTTGATAAATTCTTTGGGCATTTTCTAATATCGTAAAATTAGTTTCTTTTACTTTAGACGCAACCTCATCAAGAGAAATAACTTTCTCTTCTGCGTGAGCGTAGCTTAAAGTGAACAGTAAAATTGTAATTAATATCTTATTCATAATTAATTCCTCTTTAAGGTAAACTTATATTTTGTAGTGCTCACACTTGATTCAAAAATGCCACTTAGAATATCAATTTGAGACATTTCATTTTGGCGAATGCTCTGTGCTAATGATCTAGCTCTACTATTTACAACATTTGTATCTGTGACACTCAAATCATCAGCAAGCATTAATTTAAATATATTTTTACACGACTCAGAAATGATCTTTATCAAGCCTTTCTCAACATCAGGCTTGTAGCCCTCAATGGTGCAACTAACAGCACTATTCGATATCCTTGGTTTTTCTAACTTTATGTGAAGATTTAAGGCCATATTTTCTAATTCATAATTGATTTCATCAAGAGTTCTTGTCCTATCAGAGAACGTGATTGGAATACTTGATGCAACCTCTGCTTGAATAATAAAATCAATATTTTCTACCGTAAGCTCACCTGAAAATATTCCTTCAATTGCTTTAATGAAATATTTTCGTTCATTAAGATCTTTTTCCATTTTTTCAGACCATTCTCTTTGATTATTATTTTGAGCTTCAACTTGCTCTCTAGAACGAATTCCTTCTTGTTCTGCAATTCGATCATCACCATTTTTGCTACAAGACATCAAGGTTAAAACTGTAAGTACCATTATCATTATTTTATTCATGAATTACTCCTCTTATAATAGCTTTTCAAAAGCAGTTATATTTCCATCTATTAATAATATTTTCCCATAAGTATTTAATACATCATTTTCAGTATCAAACTTTGACTTTATAAACTCTAC
>PAKC01000082.1 GCA_002706205.1 Halobacteriovoraceae bacterium | reverse complement strand
GCAAAGCTGCTAAAAGGTAAGAAAAAAATAAATAAGCTCAAAATACGTTTGTTCATTATTAATCTCTAGGTTTAAAAAGTAAGGTGGTCGTTAATATCGTGAACTGTTTTTACATAAATCTTGTTATTTATCTTATAAAAAAGTTTAAGCTTAAAACCACTTCGATAACCTCCATAAGCAAGATATCTAATTCCCTTATATCTAAACTCTCCTAATAAGTAAGCCTCACAGTCTGTTTCTCCTCCAAAATAATCAAGCTTAGACTCATTCATAACAAAAAGATAAGCACTACAAAAAACTGTTTTGTTTATTTTCGTTGGGGAGCCTTCAACAAAGCTCAAACCCTTCATTAAAGAACTCTCTGCTGTCAAAAAAGATACTTTCTTTTGATTATTTTGAGTTATCAAATGACTCAGAATATTTCTTTTTTTATATTTCCAACCAAGTGTTTCTATTAAACTCTCAAGTCTTTCTTTAAGTTTCTCTAACTCACTTCCCTCAACCTTCTTAAAATCAAAATCTTTATAATAAGACTTAAAGTCTTCAACCTCAACCTTTTCTGAAAACACCAACGTTGTTCCTATAACCTTCTCTTTAAACCCAACCATATAAAATCTTTTTTTATAAAAATCTCCGGCCTGATCTCTACACTTCTCATATTTTCCAAGCTTTCCTTCTGGTATTAAGCGCTCTCCAACTTTCTCTCCTTGAGTTGAGATAAATGTGTATTTTTCAAAAATATTTTTCTTTCCAAATCTTTCGCAGATTGGATACGTTTTAAGATTAAAATCAAAGTTTCTCCTACTCACGGGGCCAAAAAACGCAACCTTCACACCGCACGCAGGTACCCCATCAATTTTTTTGTCTCCAAGATGGCATATCTTATCTTTAGCAAAGCTGCTAAAAGGTAAGAAAAATAATGCAATTAAAAATAACTTATTTTTTTTCTTCACGTTTCTTCTCCAAATATCTTTTTCTTGCTTGTTTTGCTTTTGTTTTTTCTACTTCCTTAAGTATAATTCTTTTCTTTTTCTCAGAGTTTTTCATACCCTTTTCCAACTCACTTTGAGCATGTAAAGACAAACTTAAATTAAAAAAGCTTAATATTATAATCTTTATTACTTTAAACATAACACAACCTTCCTTTTTAAGGTAATTGACCGCCTTGTGGTATATCACCATCTGCATAATGCCCATCTCCCGGCTCAGATGAGTATTCATCATACTCGATTGACATTAATGCAATATCTCCTTCTTCATTTCTAATATACTGCTGATTACACATACCACCCGAGAATGGATATCTCACCTCTGCAAAGCAAGCATTATTCTCTGCTCCGATAGCTCCCATAAAGCTCGTATGAGTAATATGACTTCTAAATTTATTACTTAGAGAGTTAATATAAGCATTTATAATATTTGAGTTGTATATTTGAAGATTTCCCTTAACAAAAGAATCATTAATTTTTGATTGTCTATGAATTGACATTATATAAAAGTCCTTTGTTATATTGTTATAATAAAACTTATTACCTCTAATTTCACTATTTTTTATTTGTGGTCCTCCAGATCCAACATCTTCGCCAATATAAAAATAATGCTCTAGATAAGAATCTAATACAACTGTATTATCATCGATTGTACTCTGAGCATATGTTCCATAATAATTTCCATCAAAGTGCCACGTATAATAGGGCATAATCCATAATGACCTTGCAATTAAAGAATTATAAATTGCTCCTTTCCCTCCCTGAATGATGGTATTTCTCTCACTTCCATTTACATCCCCGACAAAGGCATTTGAAGCTTGAAAATTCACTGCTGAAATATCTGAATTGTAAACATTAGAGTCTTTAATAATATTTAAGAATTTTTAGTGAGGATAAAATTTAGCAAATCTTAAGTCTGGTTTAAGAAAAGTATAAACTAAGGAAAGACAATAAAACTTATAGAAAACAACCCATTTTGCCAAAAATTTGAGTTTTTTATTTTTGCTTATGCGGATCAAGTGCATCTCGAATGGCTTCACCGATAAAGTTAAATGCAACGAGAATAGTAAACAAAGATAAAAAGGGATAAAGGACAAGCCACCAGCCCGTGGTAAAGTTTTTTTGGGCCTGGGCCAAAAGTTCTCCCCAACTTGGTGTAGGAGGTGCCAGACCAAAACCTAAATAATCCAAAGCGGCCAAACCAGAAATTCCTCCCGCGATAACAAAAGGAGAAAAAGTTATGATGGGTCCTAGAGAATTGGGAAGAATATGTCTTACGATGATTTTAAAATGACTCTGCCCTAGTGCGCGAGCTGCTTCGACATATTCACGTTTTCTATTTTTAAGAAATTCTGCCCGCATATAAATACTGATACTAATCCAGCCAAAGATACTCGTGATAATGATGAGCAAGGAAAGTGAGGGTTCAAAAATGGAAATGAGAATAATGAGTAAGAACAAAACGGGGACTGTACTTAAAATCTCCGTAACTCTTTGTCCTAATAAATCAATCCATCCTCCATAAAATCCTTGAAGACTACCTAAGATGGTTCCAATAATAAAAGTGACCACCCAAACACCGATAGAATAGCCTATGGAGTAGCGAAGTCCATAAAGAAGTCTCGTTAGCACATCTCTTCCCCTATCATCAGTCCCCATAAGATTTTGAGACGAAGGAGGGGCCGGATACTCATCTACTTTTTTATTAGATTCATAGGGATCCCACTGAATTAATGGCCAGATGATTGAATCATTCTCACCAAGTTTTAAGTTACGATAATCAATTTGCATACTATCAGTGATGCCAAAGTCTTTAACACTATAGTCTTTAAAGACTGGAAAATAAGTCGTTCCTTGATAATTTAAATACAAAGGTTTGGAGTTGGCCCAAAATTCAGCTGTAAAACTAAAAAGACAAGAGATGACAATAATCCAAATGGAAAAATAACCTGTCTTATGGGATTTAAAAGCACGCCAGTTTTTAAGCGTTTGCTCATTTTTAATTCTTTGCTCAATCATTTGAAATCAATCCTTGGATCTACTAAAACATATGCTATATCTGAAATAATATTTCCTATTAACATTAATAAGGCCTGAATAAAAACCAGCCCCATAATCACGTTATAATCTCGCGATAAAATTGAATTAAAACCTAATAAGCCGATACCATCTAACTGGAACACCTTTTCGATTAGTAAGGACCCTGCAAAGAAAATCCCTAAGAATCCCCCAATACCTGTCACGATAGGTATTAAAGCATTACGTAAGGCATGCTTTAAATAAACAACTTTTTCTGAAAGACCTTTTGCTCTGGCCGTTCTCACATAATCTTTTTTTATTTCTTCCATAAGTGAATTTTTCATCAAAAAAGTCAGTGTAGTATAAGAGCCAATCGTGTAACAAATTGTCGGAAGAATAAAATGATAGATTCGATCGACAATTCTCTCCCATGTATTCATCTCATCATAAAAATCAGAATAAAGCCCCCCAATAGGAAAAATATCCAAAAAGCTTCCACCTGCTAAAAAAACAATGAGAAGAATCCCCAACATAAAACCAGGAATAGCGTAAGCAATAAAAAGTAAAAAACTAGTTGCATAATCTAACTTAGAACCACTTCGTACAGCTTTATAAACACCTAGGGGAATCGAAATTAAGTAACTTAAAATCAGAGAAACAATCCCAAACTGCAAAGAAACAGGAAATTTAGAAATGATAACCTCGGTCACTTCTTCCTCATAAGTAAAGGACTCTCCAAAATCTAGAGTGGCCAAGTTTTTTAACCAGATCCAGTATCTTTCATACACTGGCTTATCAAAACCATATTGCTTATTAAGAGCATCTAAGATTTCTTTAGAAACCGTCGCTCCACTTTGAGAGCTTTGTGCTTGGTCAGCCGAGCCAGAAAACTTCAAGGCCTGAATTTGCTGTTCAATAGGTGAGCCAGGGGCCAGATTTATAATAAAAAATACTACTAATGTAATACCAAAAAGTGTTGGTATCATTAGTATCAATCTTCGCATTAAATATTCAAACACCTTAGATATCCTTTCTCATTTTAGATTTAAAATCCCAAAATGAAGTTCCTATTGAATAATTATAAGTCTCTACTTCTTTTTTGATTCGATTTGTATGGGCATACATAGTTGAAGCTTTATAAGTAAACCATACATACGGGTATTCTTCTACAATCAATTTTTGCACTTTATTTAAAACCTTAATTCTTTCGCTTCTATCATGAATATACTTTGCCTTTATCATAAGTTTATCAGCTTCTTTATTAGAAAAACCAACAAAATTAGAACCTCCCTTATAAGAGTCAGTATGCCAAATTTGAATGGGATTCCAATCCAAAGGAACAGACCAAGCAAGCCTACAAGCATCAAACTTTCTTTCTTCTAACAGTTTTATAAAAGAGTTCCACTCAATCAATTTAATATTAATCTCTACTCCCGCTTTTTTTGCATCTTCTTTAAAAATAGTGAGGTATTTCATGAATCCTTCATAAGGTTCTAAAATAGTGATGGAAAGCTTCTTTTTTTTGCCATCAATAATCTTATCTAAGATATTATCTCCATCAGTATCTTCCCAACCAGCTTTTCTTAAAAGATTTAAGGCCAACTTGGGATTAAACTTAATAACATCAAGCTCTCGGTTAGCATAAGGAGAGCTGGGATAAACAGGCCCTTTTGCGGGAACGGAATAACCATACTCGAATTTTTCGATCATAAGCTTTCTATTGACTAAATGATAAAGCGCCTTTCTGACTTTCTTATCTTTTAAGATAGGATGTTTCATATTCCAGCCAATAAAATTATATCCCTTAGCTGTTTTATTTTGAGTTAAAACTTTATGATATTTTTTTCCCCAGCCTGGCCCGACCGCTTTTTTTACATAATCTTCTGGTGCTAGGCCCAAAAAATCAAGTGCCCCCTTTTTAAGCATTTCCAAAGCAACTGTTTTATCTGAAACAAAACGTAAAACAATTTTAGGAAAATTCCACTCTTTTTGCTTAGGATCTTTAAAACCCCACCAGTCTTCATTTCTTTCTAAAACGATACGATTACCCCGCGAATAAAGGGCCATTTTATAAGGCCCTGAACCCAATAAGTTTTTATTAAAATAACTTTTTTTCTTATCTTGTTCGTAAAAATGTTTCGGATAAATTGTAAGCCCTGCTGCCCGATCAAAATTTTGCCAAAACTCATCTTTTGCAATAAATTCAACTTCGTATTTATTTATAATTTTGACTTCTTTTAATCCTTCATAATAAGACCTAATTGCAATCGTGTTAAATTTATCTTTAAAAAGGATATCAAAAGAAAATTTCACATCTTCGGCCGTAAACTCTTTTCCATCGTGCCACTTGACTCCTTCACGTAATTTAAACTTAAAACTTTTTTTATCTTTTGAGACTTCCCATTTTGTGGCCAGAGCTGGCTTCCAACTATAATCATGAACATCCTTAGTCAAAAGCCCTTCAAAAAGATAACCATAAACATCACTGGCCGCTCCATCAGTATTTCCAATAGGGCTGAGTTTTGAAGGCTCATTTCCAATATTGGTATAAAAAGCACTATTCATTTTAGGTCTTTTATTACACGCAATTATTGTAAGACAGATTAAAACTATCGGTAGTAATTTCATCATAATATTCCTATTTTTTATAATAAAGCTCTGGATCTAAGGACCATCGATCTTCTTTCATATTTTGATCGTGAACACGGTATTGCTCAAGTTTATAATTAAGTTCATGCAGACGTGCTTGAGTTTTTTTATAGTCTAGATAACTTTGGGTTTTATCTTCCTCTAGGGCCGAAAGCTCTTTTTGCCATTCTAATTCTAATTTCTCTTTAAGGAGCTTATAACGTTTATTGACCACATCGACTTTTTCAATATAACTATCGACTGATTTTTGATGGCGGCTCAGACGGGCCTTAAGGGCCGTCCGTTTGCGATGTAAAATTTGAATTAAATCCTGAGCAATACCGATATTTTTTTCTAAATTTGGAGAATACATATGTAAATACGAGCCCGTCGTAAAATGAACTGACGTAACACATTTTTCATATTTCGGAATACGCAAAAGAAGATAATCATTGGCCACCCCTTCAACATAACTTAAACATTTTCGCTCAGGGGATGAAGGATTCCAAATCTCTACTCGATCAGTTTTGTTTAAAAACTTTACATTATCAAAGTCAATTTTCATCCGAGCAAGTCTGGCCACTCTATTAAGCTTGGATACGCGTCCTGAAAAAACTGATGTTTCACTTGCTAATTTTTTCACTTCGGCCATCGCACTTTGGCCCATCAAAAATAAAATGCTAAGAGATACTAATACACGCATACTTCTATTATGCCATGCAATTAAAGAAATTAAAGCTGAAACTATCTTTACTTATCTGACAATTCTGGTTGGTAAAAGGCAGAGTTTTTTTCATTTTCTCTAACTTCAACCTTAGTTATCCAAACGCGTCCCTGAGTTTTTTCAGAAATCATTTTACTTACGTGATCATAGACAAATTTCGCACTTCCTTCCATTCCTGGATTAGGTAAAACTCTAAGCTGAATCACTCCATCACTATCCATCTTTTTAAATGTTTCTAGATAAGGATCATCTGCTGCAATTAAAAATGTATGGTCAAACATCTCGGCTAACCATTCTTTAACATCTTTAAGATCTCCAAAGTCCATCACCCAAAACTCATCAGACATTTTTTTGCAGGCAAACTCAAAATAAAACTCTCGGCTATAGCCATGAACAAAACGGCAATGAGAGTCAGCTTTCCATTGGCGATGCGTGCAGGGATACCCTGAAAATCTTTTTGTTGATGTATAAATTCCCACGTTATTTCCTTTGATTTTTTAAATATCTTAATGGAAAAGAAAGAGATTTTACAGGGCCAGTGCTAGACTTTTATTAGGATTCAGAATCATTTTCAGTTTCCCCTGTAAAATGAAAGTACTCCTCCTCAGGGTTTTGGGCCGGGACATCTTCAAAATCAGAGGAATCTTCTAGATTAGTTCCACTTAGCTCCGCATCCACATATAAAAGTAAGGCCTCAAATTTTCTTTCGATGAAATGAAGATAACGCATAATTTCATCTTCAATGGTATTGGGCATATCTTGAGTATGCATGAGATACCAATACAATTTATCTACTTGATCATAAAAGTCGTTGGCCACCTCTATTATTTCAGTTGGTAAATGAGATAAATCAAAAAAAGTTGATCTGGTATAACGACATTTAAAAATCTCTTTAAAAACATCCCTATCTCTTTTTAAAGAAAATGTTTCCATATAATCTTTTTTACGAGAACTAATGCGCTCAAAAAGATTGGTCGCATCTATTTTTATTAAAACCATATAGCGTTGGGATAATTCATCACTTGTTGTCTTCATTATTTACCCTACCAATGAAAGCCTTGGTCTTACTCCACCCGGCCAGTGGAGGAGATTCGATTCTCGCACTTCAATAGAAGTCGATACAAACTCACAAAACCGATCCATTCTCACTGGGAGTTTTACAAAACTATAATAATTTTTCTTAATAACTAAAGGATCATTGGCCAATGAAAAGCTAGAAGCCACATAAAGATGAACCCTTTGGGTTCGCATAAGGTACTTCATTATTTTTCTCACTCGTCGCACATAATAACGATAATCCTGATAAGATTTAATAATGACCAATAAATGAATAGTGCGCTTGTTCTTGGTGGCCTCAAGTAAGGCCTTAAGCCCAATAGGAATAAGGCTTCTTCCATATGTTTTAAAATGCTGATCCATACTTAAATAATCTTCGGGAAGATTTTTTTTAAGTCGCAAATAGAATATCCAATTATCATTTGTTTCCATACATAAAGCTTTTCGGCTTTTTATGAAAATTGGATAAGAGAAGCCCTTGAAATAAAGAAATTCAGGAAAAAATTACCAAAGCTCATCCTAAGCGATAGTTTTTCTCCCCTCAATCTTACTTTTTTCCAATTAAGTGTCCCTCCGTGGCGCCAAAAAAGAAAACTCAAACTCACAGACAGAAGCTGTTACTTTGTCACCATTCAAAACTTCTAGATGTCTGAATAGTAAAATTAATTTAAAAGTTTGAAATCATTTAACTTTTAAAATAACCGACCACTAGCGCCTCGATAAAATCGCTTTTAATAAACATGATAGCGGCTCGTTGCTTAGTTTGAGTTTTCTTTCTCCCCTCAATCTTACTTTTTTCCAATTAAGTGTCCCTCCGTGGACAAGATGCCCTTCCTTAGGCACCTTCTATTTAAGCAAGCACCGTGCCAAAGCTAATTGCATGAAATAACGTACTTAAGACAAACTAAAGTGATACTAGTTCCAAATTTTCGGAGCATTTTGTCACTAAAAAAGGGAGACTTTTTGTCTCCCTTCTTTGCATAAATTGAATGAATATTATTTATTATCTTATTACATCATTCCTGGCATTCCGCCCATTCCACCCATTGGTGGCATTCCAGCGCCTGCACCAGCTCCATCATCTTTAGATGGAAGATCTGCTACCATTGTTTCAGTTGTAAGCATTAAGCCTGAAACAGAAGCTGCATTCATTAAAGCTGATCTGGTTACTTTTGTTGGATCAATGATCCCCACTTTAACCAGGTCTTCAAACTTATCTTCTCTTGCATTGTATCCAAAGTTAAAATCTTTTTTTGCTTTAACTTCGTTTACAATAACTGAAGCTTCTTTACCAGCATTAGCAGAGATTTGTCTTAGAGGCTCTTCAATAGCTCTTCTTACAATTCTCACTCCAAAGTCATACTCTTCATTTCCTGTAGTTAATCCATCTAAAGCTTCCGTTGCGTGAGCTAAAGCAGCACCACCACCAACGATGATACCTTCTTCAACAGCTGCTCTCGTTGCATTAAGAGCATCTTCAACTCTATCTTTTTTCTCTTTCATTTCCGCTTCAGTTGGTGCTCCCACGTAAAGAACAGCAACACCACCAGCTAATTTTGCTAATCTTTCTTGCAACTTTTCTTTATCGTATTCAGAAGTTGTATCAGCAATTTGCGCTTTAATAGCATTAACTCTGTCATCAACAGCTTTTTGCTCACCTGCACCATCAACAATTGTTGTATTTTCTTTATCAATAGTAACTTTCTTTGCAGTTCCTAAATGCTCAAGCTCTGCATTTTCCAAGCTCATACCAAGCTCTTCAGAAATAACAGTCCCACCAGTTAAGATGGCAATATCTTTTAACATTTCTTTTCTTCTGTCACCAAACCCTGGTGCTTTAACAGCAGCAGCATTTAATGAACCTCGTAATTTATTAACCACAAGTGCAGTAAGGGCTTCACCCTCTACATCTTCAGCAATAATAAGTAATGGCTTTGATGTTTGAACAGACTTTTCTAAGATAGGAAGAACTTCTTTAACACTTCCAATTTTTTTATCTGTAATAAGAATATTTGGATTTTCAAACTCAACTGCCATTTTTTCTGTATTAGTTACAAAGTAAGGTGAAAGGTATCCTCTATCAAATTGCATTCCCTCAACAACTTCTGAATAAGTCACAGCTGTTTTAGATTCTTCAATTGTAATAACACCTTCTTTTCCAACTTTTTCCATCGCTTCAGCAATCATTTTCCCGATTTCCATATCGTTATTTGCTGAAATTGATCCAACTTGAGCAATCTCATCATTAGTTGCTATAGCTTTAGAGTTTTTCTTTAAATACTCAGTAACTTTTTCAGTCGCGTGATCAATACCTTTTTTCAAATCCATTGGATTGTGACCAGCGGCAACCAATTTAGCCCCTTCTCTATAAATAGCTTGGGCCAAAACTGTTGCTGTCGTTGTTCCATCCCCAGCATCTTCATTTGTCTTTTGAGCAACTTCTTTAACTAATTGAGCTCCCATATTTTCAAAAGCATTTTCTAACTCAATTTCCTTCGCCACAGAAACACCATCTTTAGTAATTTGAGGGGCTCCAAATGATTTTTGGATAACAACATTTCGTCCCTTAGGTCCAAGGGTTACTTTTACTGCATCGGCCAGTGAATTAACTCCACTTAAAATGAGGTTTCTTGCAGTTTCTGAGTATTTTAATTCTTTAGCAGACATTTTTTTCTCCTTTGATAAATTTGCCTAAACAAACTTATTGTAAAATTCCAATAATTTTTTCTTCTTTCATAACAAGGTACTCATTTCCATCAACTTTGACTTCAGAGCCTCCCCATTTATCAAAAAGAACTTTGTCTCCCGCCTTAACTTCTAGTGCTCTCACACTTCCATCTGGTAGTCTATACCCAGATCCGACGGCCACAATTTCACCTTCAGTTGGCTTATCTTTAGCTCCGTCTGGAATAATAATTCCACTAGCTGTTTTAGTTTCTTCAACGACTTTAATTAAAACTCTGTCATGTAATGGTTTCACAGTCATTTTCATCTCCTGATTAAATGTAAAAATCTTGTCTGAAACAATCTAATATCAATTGGATCAATGTCAACATCTGCCACTCAAAAAAAAATAAAAAACTGACAAAAAGCCTATGACACACAGAGCATCGACTTAAATAACACACTAAAACCGTAACGCTTTGCAGTTTTATCTAAAATTTTATTTGCCCAGACCGAATAGATTTTTATGAAAAAGAATAAGCTAAAACAAAGCTCAGCATCAATTTTAATGTCAATGGCGTGCTTATTTATAGTTGGGTGTGGCAAGGAAATTAAATCTTCTCAAAAAACCGAAGATGAAGTTGTTGTACGGCCACCTTTAAGTGACTCAACTGTCACTCTCAAATTAGACAAAATGAACTCGGATAAAAAAGAATATGGGCAACTCTATCAACTGAACTATTCAGGATGGGCGACCATTCAAGCTCACCCCATAATTATCGAAGGAAATTCTTCCACAGTTAAAACCTCGATTTTATTTAACTCCAATGAGGAAAAGTTAAGCACTGATATAGAAAGTATTCGTTGTGATTATTTATCTATAAAAGAATTGGCCACAAATTTAGAAGATAATAAAATGAGTTATCGCCACTATTTTAAAGGTTGCTTTTCCAATGTTTATGGAAATGAGGAAGAAGTTAATTATATCCCAGGACAAGAAGTCGCCCTTAATTCTGGCCGCTTTATCTTGTTTAAAAGCTCTTTTTCAAAATCTAAAGATCCTGTATCAATTTTCTCCAGTATTGATATCCAATGGCATTAATCTTAAAGACGTCAACTTAGACCATTTTTTCCTTTTCTTTGTTCATTTTGCTGCAAATGCCCTATGGCCTTAAAATAGAAGTGTTCTCTTTGTTAAGGATGAAAACATGAAACTTTTGCAGCTCTTTTTAGCCTTTGGTCTTTTCTTCTGTGTCTATAGTGTATCGGTCATTGCTGATACTGACTCAACTTGCACACTTAAACCACAAGAGACTCTTACTATTGGGTGTACTTATGAATGTGGTTTTTTTAACGAGTGGGCCATAAGTTCCCAAGCAAAAGAGCTTAATTACAAAGTCAAAACAATTGACTTAACTCAAAATAAAACTCTACTAACTCAACTTGATGGAGTTATTATCCCAGGAGGAGCGGATATCCACCCCAATTGGTATAACACTCATTTAGAAGACCCTTATAGGTCTCAATTAAAAAACTTAGCTTCCTTTTATAAAAAAACTCCCGAAGGACCCAGGAGAGATCAATTTGAATTTGATTTTTTAAAACAATATTTTCAGCATCCCCAAAGTACAACCCTTCCCCTTTTGGGCATATGCCGAGGGATGCAAGCCTTAACTGTATCTCAAGGAATACCTTTATATATTGATATAAAAAAACAATTAGGAATCCCAAATAGAATGTACACTCTAGATAAAGTGAGCATTACTGACGATTCCTCTTTAATAAAACAACTTTTTTCACAAGAAAAATTCTGGGCGGTTGAATTGCATCATCAAGCTTTAAACCTCGATTATTTTAATCAGTATAAAAACAGATGGCCTCATCTTAAACTCAGTGCTTTTTCCAATGATCATAAAATTGTGGAAGCGCTTGAGTTTAAAAATAGACCCATTCTCGGAGTTCAATTTCATCCTGAATATACTTTTGGTCACACTCGCACTCAAACATTTTCATGGCTACTTACAAAAGCTTGCGAACATAAAAATCAAAAACAAAAAACCATCCTCTTAAGTAAAGGAGATCAATAATGAAACTCTTATTTTTTCTTATCTGTACTTCATTATCAGTATTTGCTGATACAGATTTAACACATGCTCCCCCCAGCTTTAGCGCTGATGGGAAAAAAGCTGTTTTTGTAGACTTTAAAAGAGCTGAATACAAAATCACTTACGACGCTGAAAATGGATATGCCAAATCAGTCTCCACGATCGAGTTTTACATGCCAGAAGCTGGGTATCCCATTTTTGACTCAGTCACTAAACCGACCCAAATAACTCTTAATAAAAAGTTAACTAGCGAAAAGCTTATTTCTACTCCGGACAAAGCAAGTGTTGTTCGAAGGATTGAAACCCCACTAGAAAGAGGTTTACATACAATGATGATTTGGACACCTTTAGAAAATGGAACTCGCTTTAATTTAAGACGTAAAAAATGGGGTCATGTCTCCTCAGGATTTTTTATACGCGATCTCACTGATAGAAAATTTCTAGAACAATACGTACCTAGTAATTATGAGTACGATACTTATCAAATGGAATTTGACGTGAAAGTTATTGGAACTAAACGTTGGCATAGTTTTTTTGCAAACGGTGAAATTACAAAAATTAATGAAAATCATTATCGAGTAACAATGCCTCAATGGTATCGCTCATCATCTGTATATTTACACCTTGTCCCTATCAATCGCTTTGTTCGATGGTATTTAGATTACCCATCAATCGATGGAAGAAAAATTCCTGTAACAATTTACTCGAATTACAACTTTTATAATAGGTACGTTAAAACTAAGGCTTGGGCCACTCTTAAAGAATTAGAAGCTGATTATGGCCCTTACCCTCACGATCAATTGATTATTTATGGTACGGGATTGCGTGGAGGAATGGAGCATGCTGGAGCAACAGAAACTTCAATCATTTCACTTGGACACGAATTACAACACATGTATTTTGCCAAAAATATCCATCCCGTTAATGGAAACTCTGGCTGGCTAGACGAAGCCATTGCAAGTTGGCGTGATAAAGGCCACCAGACATATCAAAAGCCTTTTTATGAATCAGTGAATTTGGCCAATCATGGAGCTTACACCCGTAAAACGGATAAAAGGTCCTACGAATATGGAAGATCTTTTATGGCCTACTTAGATCATCTTCTCAAAGAAAGTGGAAAACCGGGACTTAAAGACTTTTTAAGGCATTACTTCCAAAAAAGACAAAGAACTGGGGTGACCACTGAAGACTTTAAATCTGATCTCGAAGATTATGCCAATATGAGTTTTGGTGAAGATTTTCATCAATATATCTATGGTGGAAAAGAAGAAAACTCACACCTAAAACACAACCATCAAAAAAGTTTTGAAAATCCTCATCATCCTCAATTAACTGATGAGGAGTTTGAATCACTTATTTAAGCTTATTTTTTGGGCCTTAGCAGCAATAAGGCCCAAATCTATTGTACTTTCGCTTTTTCATCACTAAAATCTGTACATGACTATTACTCAACTCGAATATGTTCTGGCAGTTTATAAGTATAAACATTTTGGCAAAGCTGCCGAGTCTTGCTTTGTCACTCAGCCAACCTTAAGTATGCAAGTTCAAAAACTTGAAGATGAACTTCAAGTCATTATCTTTGATCGCTCAAAAAGCCCCATTAAACCGACAAATGAGGGCCTAGTTGTTATTAAACAAGCAGAAAAAATTATTTATGAACAAAAAAAACTATTCTCACTCATTGATGAGAATAAAGATGAAATAGCAGGAGAATTGAGGTTAGCGATCATTCCAACTCTCTCTCCTTATCTTATTCCTTTATTTATCCAAAACTTTGTCAAACAATACCCTAAAGTAAACCTGCAAATTGAAGAAGCAAAAACTGAAGACATTATTCAGATGATTAAAAATGATGAAATCGATGCTGGTTTACTAGCGACACCTCTGCATGAAAAATCTTTTGAAGAAAGAATTCTTTATTATGAGCCTTTTTATCTGTTTGTCTCGTCAAAGCACCCTTTTTCTAAGAAAAATAAAATCAAAGAAGAAGAGCTCGATATCAATGATATCTGGTTACTTAATAAAGGAAATTGTTTTAGAGACCAAGTTCTCAACATCTGTTCTCAAACACGCAAGGCCGAATTTAGTGGCCCTATTAATTTTGAAAGCGGAAACTTTGAAACACTCAAAAATATGGTCTTGAAAGGTTTTGGCTACACCATTCTTCCACACATGGCAGCAAAACAACTTTCATCGCACCACAAAAAAATGCTTAGGCCTTTCAAATCTCCTGTCCCCACCAGAGAAGTCTCTATCGTAACGAAAAAAGACTGTTTAAAGCACAAGGTTATCGACGCTTTAGAGGAAGAAATTTTAGGCTCACTTCCTGAAGACTTAAGAAAAATTAAAAAGTCAGACTTGCAAATCATTGAGTTTTCTATAGATGTTTAATAGAAAAAATCTATGACATAAATAGAGATTATCAATTGTTTTTGTGATATAAAATCGAACATAATAGATAAGTTTTTGATATTCACATCATGATAAGGAGATGATTATGAGTTCATTAGTTACAAAAAAAGCCCCTGATTTTAAGGCAACAGCAGTAATGGAAGATGGTTCTTTTAAGGATATTTCTCTTGCTGACTATAAAGGGAAACAAGTTCTTTTATACTTTTATCCACTCGACTTTACTTTTGTTTGTCCTTCAGAAATTTTAGCTTTTAATAAAAAAGTAGGTGAATTTAAAGAAAGAGGTGTTCAATTACTTGGATGTTCAATTGATTCACACTTTTCTCACTTTGCTTGGAGAAACACTCCAGTTGAAAAAGGTGGTATTGGTGAAATCGATTATCCTCTAATCGCTGATGTAACAAAAAATATTGCAAGAGATTATGGAGTTCTTTTTGATGAGTCAGTTGCTCTAAGAGGTCTTTTCTTAATTGATGAAGAAGGAACAATTAGACACTCAACAATTAATGATCTTCCACTTGGAAGAAATGTTGAAGAAGCTCTAAGAGTTGTTGATGCTCTTCAATTTCACCAAGAGCACGGTGAAGTTTGTCCAGCAAACTGGAAAAAAGGTGAAGAGGCCATGAAGCCAACGGCTGAAGGTGTTGCTTCTTACCTAGCTAAGCACGCTAAATAATTTTATCTTTTTTATAAGGATAACAAGGGCCCTTAAAATTTAAGGGCCTTTTTTTATTTTATTAACCGCCCGACTAAATTGATGATAGAGAAAACTCAAACTTAGTAACGAACCTCTGGAGTGCTTTTAAAGGGGGATTTCCTTGAGGCGCTTGCCTGCAGTTATTTTAGAAGTAAATAATTTCAAGTTTGAAATAAGCTTTTCTGTTCAGACATCTAGAAATTTAGAATAGTTACATCATAACAGCTTCTGTCTGTGAGTTTGAGTTTTCTCTTCTATCCGCACCGTAGTAGGGCAGTTAATAATCATCAAGATGTTAGCTATATTTAAAGCAACCCACCCCTTCTTAATAGAGCTTCTTCATCTGGCCCTTGACCTCTAAATCTTTTATAGAGTTCCATTGGATCTTCTGAGCCTCCTTTTTCGAGAATATTTTCTTTAAAGCTAGCTGCAATATCAGAATCAAAGATGCCTTTTTCTTTAAAAAAAGCAAAAGCATCTGCATCTAAGACTTCCGCCCATTTATAACTGTAATATCCTGAAGAGTATCCTCCCGCAAAGATATGCCCAAAGGAACAAGACATATTTTGTCCATCTTCACGTGGAAGAAGTTCAAATTTTTGCATTGATTTTTCTTCAAAACTCATAACATCAGCAATATCTTCGGCCTGAGCCAGGTGCCAATCCATATCTAATTTAGCAAAACTCATCTGTCTTATAGTCGCTACACCTTGCATAAACTGCTGTGCTTTTTTTACTTTTTGAATAAGTTCTTGAGGCATTTTTTCTTTTGTCTCATAATGTTTTGCAAAGAGGTCCAAGCATTCTTTTTCTAAAACCCAATTCTCCATAATTTGTGATGGCAATTCTACAAAGTCCCAAAAAACATTTGCGCCTGCAACACTTCTATATTTTGCCTTGGTCATAAGACCATGCAGACCATGCCCAAATTCATGAAATAAAGTAAGAACCTCATTAAGGGACAACAAAGAAGGTTTTTCGCCACTAGGCTTAGTAAAATTACACACATTACAAACAAAAGGTCTTTTTATTTCCCCAAACTGAAAGCCACCAACGCGTAAAGTTGTCATCCAAGCACCTGGTCTTTTTTCAGCACGTGGAAAATAATCACCATAAAAAAGTCCCAGATAATTTCCATCAGCTTCAGTAACTTCGTATGTAACAACATCTTGGTGATATTTAGGAATATCCTTTCTTTCTTTAAAATTTAGCCCATAAAGTTTATTTGCAACTTTAAAAATCCCATCTAAAACATTTTCAAGTTTAAAATATGGTCTTAATTCTTCATCATCAAAGTCTAATACTTTTTTCTTAAGTTTTTCCGTATAATAAGCTTGATCATATTTTCTAAGATCATCATCTCCACTAAGCTCTTTTTTAAATTCTTTTAGGCTTGCCATATCGGCTTTAGCTTTAGGAAGTGCCTTTTCAACAATATTATCAATAAAACTTAAAACTTTATCAGAACTCTTGGCCATTCTATTTTCCAAAATAAAACTCGGATGATCTTTATACCCTAAAAGTTCTGCTCTTTTTTGTCTTAATTTTAATGTTTGTAAAATAACATCTCGATTATCAAATTCTCCTGATGTAGCGCGAGTAGAGGCTGCCATCCATATTTTCTTTCTCAGCTCTCTATTATCTGCATACTGTAAGAACGGATAATAACTTGGAAAGTCTAAAGTAAAGGCCCACTTATTAGGTTCATCTTTCTCTTTAGCTTTTTCCTTAGCTGCTTGCTTTACCCCATCAGGGAGTCCACTCAAGTCTTGCTCATTTTCAACAAACATCACATAAGAATTTGTTGCCTTGCGAACATTCTCTGAAAACTTCAAATTAAGTTGAGACAAGTTTTGATCTATTTCTCTTAATGTATTTTGGTCTTTCTCATTTAACAAAGCCCCGTTTCGTACAAAATCTTTATAACTTTTCTCCAACACTGTTTTTTGCTCTTGATCCAGTTGAAACTTGCTTTGATTTTCATAAAGGTATTTTATCTTTTCAAAAAGTTCAGCATCAAGACTCACATCACTTGAAAATTGAGTCAGTTTTTGATTAAACTCTTCAGCAATAGATGAAATCTCTTCGGTACAATGAGCACTGTAAAGCGCATAGAAAACTTCAACCACTTGATCTAACTTATCTGTTGCGGATTCTTGCTTTAAAATAACTTTATCAAAGTCTAAATCATCATTCTGTTGCTTTTTTAGTGCTTCTAATCGTTCTTTAGCTTCAGCGATAGCAAACTCTAATGCAGGTAAAAAGTCTTGTGCTTTTAAACGATCAAAGTCTATGGCCTCAAAAGGCTTATCTGAAACTTCTAATAAAGGGTTCATTATATCTCCTTTTTAATGATTTAATTTTTGTTGTTCTCTAAAAAGTAGAGCAATTGCAGCTATCCATAAACTTAAAAAGATAAACTGTAATATGGATAAGACTTCTAATTCGTATACAATAAATTGCGCCATAACAAAAGCGATTAAAGCTTTAGAAGAACGATAGACAAACATATCAGTAATATATTTTGCTCCAAATTTTTGTAAACTTAAAAGAGGATGATACATCACATCTTTAGCTGCTGCAAAAAGTGAGTAATCTGTTCCTTTCATCATCACAAAAACTGAGCCAATAACAAATAATGACCCTGCTCCTAAGCTTAAGCCACCAAGAATCAAACCTAGGTACAAAATGGGAACAAATAAAAAGATATGTTTATTCTTAACTCTTAGCATTAAATAAGGAAGAATAACAAACTGTAAGAAAATCGAAACCATATTAATATAAGAATAAAACTTTCCAAGGTAGGCCGTTCTGGCAGTTTTAGTTGTTACAACCTTTTCAAAGATAATGTTAAATTGAAGATCGGCAATAAAAATCACAAATTGCGATAAAGCGACAACTAAGCCAATCAACAGAACATATTTCTTAACCCCTCTTACGGCCCTGATAGGAGTAATAGATCTATTTTCTTCCTCCATCCCCTTTATCTTAGCGTTATGAGTTAGATAAAAAACTAAACAAGTAATTAAAATAATAACTAAGGAGAAAACAAAAACAACATCTGTATTATAGCTTTCAGCAATATACGAAGTAAGCTGACCACCAATCATTCCACCTAAGCTCCCAGAGGCTCCCAAGGGTCCGATTAGCCTTTTAAACTGATCAATATTATAAAAAGCATTGGCGAAGGCTAAACATGTATGAACGAGTAAAACAATATAAGCTTCTTTAGTCGCAAACAAAACAAAAGCCATTTGCTTAATGTGGAACTTATAGCCGATAAAGGCCCCTAGTAAAACTAATATACTCAAAACTCCGGTTATAAGATAAATTTTATGAACACTAATTTTACTCTGAAGAAAATTATTAACTGCTATCACCACCATCAAAGCAATAACTCCAATAAAAGTGGCTAAAGAATATTGAGCCGATGAATACACATCGTAAAAAATTGCACCAGTAGCTGAGCGCACAAGAGGGTAACTAAATAAAACAAAAAAATAGGTTAAAAAAATGTATAAACTAATTTTTTTTGTATGGGGGCTTTGGCCGTTGTAGAATTCTAAAAAATTTTTCATTTAAAGGTATTTATCACCTTTTTGAGCTTCTAAAAACTCTTCGTGATTCTTAAAGCTATCAGCTTGTAACTCGGTCTTTAATTTTATCTTTTTAGGATCTTTAGCTACATTTTGCATGAACTTAAACAACCCTTTTCTCGTCTCATCACTTAACAAGTGCTCAACTAAACATGAGTCTTTATGGGCCACACCATCTTCCACACCTAAAATATCTTTCATAAAATAATACATAAGAGTTCTTACCGAAAGTATACGATGGACTTCTTCATGACCTAATTCTGATAAAGATAAAAACTTACTTTCATCTTCTAGCACTAATTCACGTTTTTTAAGATTATTTAAAGCTGTCGAAACACTGCCTTTAGTTAAACCAAGCTCTTTGGCAATATCAGTAACTCGAGCATAGCCTTTCTCTTCTTTTAATTTATGGATTGTAAGCAGATAATGCGCCATAGAATGGGTGAGTTCATTATCGGATGTATGAGTTATTACTTTTTTGTCTGACATACATCATAAATTAGCTAAATATTCAGAGTATGGCCATATGTGCACTATTATTTGCAGACTGAAAAATTAATAAACAACACAAGAAAGACCTAAGTAACTGAAATTACTCAGTATGTATAAATGGATACTTTGCCTAGTAAGTTAATAATAAGTTGCGTGATACAATGAATTAATAAACATTTAGAGACATTATGAAATTATTTTTATCAATAAATTTATTCTTTGCTTTCAATATGACTTTTGCCCAAGAAAGTGCCTTTGAAAGTATTGATTCTGAGCCGCTAACGGATCAACAAGTTCATCAAAGTAACACCTATATTCACCAAGGGCTAGCAGACAAAAAAGTTCAAGAGATGTGCGAGCAAGGTAAGAATGGCTATAAAGATATTTGTGAAGAAGATAAATATGCTTTCAAAGAAGGTGACAATCTTCGCAAACTTGAAAGTTTTCTTCCTGCCCTTACTAAAGCCTATTCAATGTTTAACTCTGTTGGAGGTGATCTTTCTGGTTTTACTGCTCAATCATTAGATGATCAAGGTAATCAAATTTATACTAAAAATGGACAACAAGTCAGTGCTGATGTTGAAGGGGCCAAACCTAAAACTGAAACGAAAAAAGATTATTGTGGCTATATTGGAATGATTGGTGAAGCCGCAAGCACTGCTTATACGGCCCTGCAAAATGATCAAACAGAAAAAAACTATACCAGCTCTAAACCAGAGGCTAAACAAGCAGCATCTTTTTACGCTCTGGCAGATAGTCACAAAACTATGGCAAAAGCAGCGAAAGTTCAAATGGGTGTTTGGTCTGCTTCTGCCGCATGCTATGTAGCCTATGCAGCACAAGCTCAATTTAGAGGTGATTGGAAAGTTTATGCCAAGATGGCAGCCGCAGGCTTCATTGGCTACTATTATAAAAAGAAAGCCGATGCTCATAAAGAGCGCGAAAAACTTCTCAAAAAAATGGCAAAAGAATTGCCTCAAGCAGGTGATTGTAATCCTTTTACAAATAAGTCTTGTTTTTGTGCTGAAGAAACGTCCCCTACTTATGACCCAGGAAATTATCAAGCAGTATGTGTCCCTAAAGAATTGGCCCAAAGAAATGACGCTGATAATGATGCTTATGTCTGTGCCGATCAAAATGGAAAAGCTGATATTGAATGCGACTGTATCAAAACGAACACATGTGCTGACCAACGGCTTAAAGTTGCAGGGGCTCGTCTTGGGCTTAGTCCCACTGTTTTAAAGGATCCATTAGCTACAATGAAACCACTTTCAAAAGGATTAGGAACAGCAAGCTTAGACTCGGCTGCAAATAAAAACTTTGCCTTGGCCAATAAGACTTTAAAAAAGCTAAAAACAAAATCTCTCCCCAAATTAAATAATAATGATAAAAAACTTGCCAAAATTTATAATGAAAACGGAATTCCCAAATTGGCTTCAGCTATTTTAGCAGGACAGAAAAAGGGTAATAAAACAGCTCTTCCCACAAGTGCCCTTGCTGGACTAAACTCTTCTTACAAACCTAAATACTCACATAGTCACAAAAATACAATACGTCCTCATGACTCAAAACTCAAAAGAGGAAATACTGCTTACAAAAAAAATAAAAGTAGTTCAAACTTTATGAATCGATTTAGAAAAAAGAAAACGGCTAAAAAAGATTCTATTATGATTGAAGAGTATGCAAAAAAAGCTGAAAGAGAAGCTGAAATCGTTAATGATCCTTCAAAGGGAATCTTTGAAATTATTTCTTATCGTTACCAAATGAGTGCATGGAGAGAGTTCAAGCCCGTATTTTCAGGGCCTGATAAAGATCAAAAATAATCTTTTAGATCCTTAACATAATCTTTTTTTCTCATTCCAACTAAAATATAATCCACACCAAAACTTGCATACTTCTCAATAACTTTTTGGCTCAAAGTTTTTTCACTTTCTAAAAGTAAACCTTTATCAATAGCTTGTTTTTCAAATTGAAGTGCTCTTTTATTCATATTAACTTTAGAAAACTCAAGAGCATGTTCATATAACTCATAGAATTTCTGGGACTCTTCTGGTGTCAAACTTCGGCCCCAAATACTAGCGACTAATGGAAAAAAATGTCCAAAAAAAACTTGATCGACGGCATCTTTAGAATTTTGTTTAGACCACACTTGGCTTACCTGTCGCATAAGCGGGATATCAAATAATTTATCTTGTTCATCCTCTCTCACCTCCAACCACTTAATCACTAAAGGCTCAATCAATTCATTAAAAAGTTTATCTGCAAATGTTGGGTCATTGTAAAGTGAATCAACAGTATACGTTTCCAATCTCAGCAGCCCTTGTTCTGTAAAACAATTCAATGGTCTATTAATAATTGTTTTTAAGCCAAAGGTTTGAGCACGCTCAATGAGATGTTCACCCTCGTACTGACGTTCTAAAGCTCCCATCTCTAAAATATTCATTGGGAATTGAATATAACGAAAATGATGATTTTTTTTAATACTTCTAGCAGCACCGACTAAAACATCTAAGTCAGTAGACGTATGTTCTTCTTTTGGATCAACAAAAGTATTAGAACTTACTCCATAAGAGAAGATAAGACCTCTTTCAACCAAATCCTCCATTTTTTCAAATGCTTTTTTAATACGTGAATAATACTCTTCCTTAGAGCTGTCTTCAGTCTTCAAATAATATTCTGGATTATGCAATAAATAAGCGTCAATTGCCTCAACACCTAATCTTTTTAATGTGCGTTTTATCTGGTCTTCAATAAAGTCAGGGTGGATAGAATGCTTAAGCCCTTCGTTAATGATAACAAGCTCATCTACCGCCTTACCTTGCTGATTTAACTCTTTTAAGACTTCGAGATTTCTCCCTTGAATATAACCTACCTTTGAAACTAAGAAAGGCTTTGTTTCTTTATCGGCCAGTACTTCACCAATTAACTTCTCTGACTCTCCATCGGTATAATTGGAAGAAGTGTCAATCAAAGTCACTCCTTCTTCTAAAGCGTAGTTCAAAGCTTCTTTATGTTCCTTAGATTGGTTGCTTACTCTATACGCACCAAAACCTACTTTACTCACTTAAAAACCTCATTCATCTAACATGTCAATTCTTGTTTGATGTCTTCCACCTTCAAACTCTGTTTCCAACCAAACATCGATCATTTTTTTTATTTTTTCATCAGAGTGTTTACGTCCTGCCAAACAAAGAATATTGGCCTTATTATGCTTTTTAGTCATTCTAGCATCTTCTTCATCATTACAAAGACCACCTCTAATTCCTTTGAAACGATTCACTTGAATGCAAATACCTATTCCTGAACCACACATAGCAATTCCCAAACAATCATCCTTTAAAACAGCTTTAGCGATTTTTTTACCAAACTCAGGGTAATGAACGCTTTCTTCAGAGTAAGTTCCAAGATCTTTAACTTCAAATCGGGTATGAAGATAATTCTTAACCATTTCTTTTTGTTTAAATGCTGCATGATCAGATGCTAGATATATTTTTTGCATAGTTGTGCTCCTCAAAGGAAGAGTACACTATTTTTTATATAATTTAAATTCTAATTCGAGTTATTCTGATAAGCCTTCACGACAGGTTCTTCGCACTCGAGGATTTTCTTCTTTAAAACAAAAGTGAAGGTGATCATTGTGTCCAGCATAATTCCTGCCTCCAATTTCCCACCACCCATTCCAACCCATTCCGGTTTTAGAATTTGGAATAAGACTTTCTCTAAGCTCTGGATTTGAAAAGTGCTCTTGTGTTTTTGGGTCATTAAAGATCATATTGGTTGCACCAGCTTTTATGGCCAATTCCATAAAGGTTTTTGTTTTTTCATAATCATAATGAGATGAGTTATAGGTAAGCCCTTGTCTTATATCATCTGTATTTTTTCGAAAAGGTCTTATATCAACACATTCACCACTGCCGTGTGATTTGTGAATATTCCAATCGGGACTATGAAAGAGATTACCAAACTGAACCTCACATCCACTTCCCTGACACAAATTTTGAAATTTTTCAGCAACCCGTAATAAAGCACAACCTGCATAGGGTTTTACATATGCATCAGTATCTCCAGGATCATCAGGCGTATAATGTCGTGTATTAAAAGGCCCATGTAAAGTTTGATCATCTAGAGGAAATTTTACCAAATTAATTTTAGCTTTTGATAGACGTCGAGAACCACTCCAATTATTATTTTCTAAAATAATCTCCAAAGACTCAACACCTGCCTCTTCATACGTCTCAGAGGTCTCAAGAGATTCTGATAATAAGTTAACAACACTGCGTATAGGACTTAAGTCATCTTGTGGTATCGGCCTTATATTTTCTAGAGTTCTAGAACAAGCTAAAAACTCCAGAGTTAAATTTTCCAAAAGATTCCCTTCTTTGTCCTTTAAAGCAAAAAGATGATTATTCTGACAATACATCTCTCCCTCTCCACTTATATCCTCTCGCTCGGTACAACACCTTGATACCCTAAATTCACCGTTAACCATAATAGGGGAAATTGTCATTCCATTAAGCAGATGACCTTTGGGTGACAAAAAGGTCCTAGCATCTTCACGCACAATAAAACTAAACTCATCAACTCGCCTCACACTTCTTTTATCCAAAAAGCCTTGGTCTCCTCTTTCAACTCTCTCTCTACCCTTTTTCCCCCAAAACATTTCCTTAAACATTCTTCGAGATGTTTTTTGAGAGGTTTCCTCTAACTTAGCATTAGGTACAGAAAGAACTTTAAAAGGAAGTCGATAATCCTTTGATGACTCAACATCGAGTAAAGCTTGCGGTATATAAACAATAGTTCCTCGAGGAATATATTTATTAGAGATAGAGTCATCCTCTAACTCTCTAAAATTCTCGTATTGTTTTTTTCCTTGTAAATATTCATCTGAGATAAAAAATGGTGATTCGTCTGAAGTTGCCAAACAACAAGTATAAGCACCAGAACTTTTACAAACAGCTAAGGCGGAAAAAGAGAATAAGTAAATAACAGCAGTAAATAAAATTTTACTCACCATGGACGACCTCATACTCACGAGTACAGCTCTCACCGTTAAGGCTTAAAAACGTTATAGTAAACTTTCCTTGAAAGTTCTTTTTTGCTAGGAAGTCACTTAAACCAAACCCGACACTTCGATAATAATCTTCTTGTTTTTTTAAAGGAATTTTTTTACCCAAAATCTCTAGCTGAGTTATATGGTTTTTAGCATAAACAAGAAGCTCATCATAATACCCAATATGATCAGAAAAAGTTTTTGGTATTTTGTAAGCTGCAACTTGCTTGACGACTTTTCCTTCAATTTTTTCATAACTCGAAGCTTCGCCATAGAGTTTTAATGACTCTGGGCAATCTTTTGCTAGTACAAGTGAACTTTCTAAAAATATAACCATTAACAAAAAATATTTCATACTTAACTTATCGGTAATTGAGCAACAAGCTTAAATAAAAAGACCCAACAAATATTGTTGGGTCTGCTTATAACTCTATGAATTTAGAAAGTCTTAGTAGCGATAATGTTCAGGCTTATACGGCCCCTCAACATGAACGCCAATATAATTCGCTTGATCCTCAGATAACTCCTCTAACTCAACACCAATTTTTTCTAAATGAAATCTTGCAACTTTTTCGTCTAAGTGCTTAGGAAGCATATAAACTTTTTGAGCTTCATACTGATCTGTATTTTGCCATAGCTCAATCTGAGCTAAAGTTTGGTTACAAAAAGAATTACTCATAACAAATGAAGGATGTCCAGTAGCACAACCAAGGTTTACCAATCTTCCCTCAGCCAAGATAATCACATCTTTCCCATTAACATTATACATATCAACTTGTGGCTTAATTTCTACTTTTGTATCACCATGATTATTATTCATCCAGCCCATATCAATTTCATTATCAAAGTGGCCAATATTGCAAACAATAGCTTTATCTTTCATGTTTTCAAAATGGCGCCCAACAATAATATCTTTATTTCCCGTTGTGGTCACAAAAAGATCTGCTTCTGACACAACTGTATCAAGCTTTTTAACTTCAAACCCATCCATTGCAGCTTGAAGAGCACATATCGGATCAATCTCAGTAACAATAACTCTTGAACCCGCACCTCTTAAAGACTCTGCTGAACCTTTTCCAACATCACCATAACCACAAACGACAGCAACTTTTCCAGCAAGCATGACATCTGTAGCTCTTCTGATACCATCAACTAACGACTCACGACATCCATATTTATTATCAAACTTAGACTTTGTAACAGAGTCATTCACATTGATCGCTGGGACAGGAAGAGTTCCCGCTTTGACTCTTTCATAAAGTCTATGAACACCTGTAGTTGTTTCTTCTGATAAACCTTTAATATCTTTTACATATTCTGGAAAACGATCCAAAACCATATTCGTAAGGTCTCCACCATCATCTAAAATCATATTTAAAGGTTTTCCATCTTTAAAAGTTGTTAAAGTTTGTTCAATACACCAATCAAATTCTTCCTCAGTCATTCCCTTCCAAGCAAAAACAGGAACCCCCGCCGCTGCAATTGCAGCTGCAGCATGATCTTGAGTAGAGAAAATATTACATGATGACCAAGTCACATCTGCACCAAGTTCCACTAATGTCTCAATAAGAACTGCTGTTTGAATAGTCATATGTAAACAGCCCGCAATTCTTGCACCAGCAAGAGGCTTACTTGCTCCATATTCTTTTCTGATTGCCATTAAACCTGGCATTTCAGCTTCAGCTAATCTAATCTCTTTTCTTCCCCAATCAGCTAAGCTGATATCTTTAACCTTGTAATTTTCGGCCATAATTTCCTCTCTTTTACCTTATTAATTGAAACTCAAAGATAATACCTACCCAGACCTTCTTCGTAAAGTTTCTTGACGGTTCCCTTGACGGTTCCAGCAGACTTTTGGTAGAGGTTTGCGTCAAAGAAAAATTAATTGACGCAAACCTCTACCAAAAGTCTGCTGGAGCACCAAAATATGGCAAAAAAAATTGATAAACTCAAAGATATGTTCTTTGCATCATGTCCTACTGGACTAGAAGAACTCCTAGCAGCTGAAATAAAGCAACTTCAATACCAAAAAATTGAAATCACTAAGGGAGGAGTTCACTTCGAATCACCGGCCCAAAGTGCTTTAGAACTAGTGCTTTCTTCCAGAATTGCCTCACGTATTTATAAAAAAGCCTATCAATTTGAAATTAAAATTGAAAAAGATCTCTACTTTTTTGCCAAAGAGATCAAATGGAAAGCTTTATTTAACCTCAGCCAAACTTTTAAAATTTCTGTTGTCCAAAGTAAATCAAAGGATGGCAAAAAAAGATCTAAATTTAAAAGCACTATGTTTCTCGCTCAAAACTTAAAAGATGGTATTGTTGATCGTTTTCGCTTTGATACCAAAGGAGAAAGGCCTTCAGTAGATAAAGAGCAAGCTGATATGAGTCTTCTCTTACATATAGAACCAAATATAAATCCTCACTCGGTAAAGGAGACAGTTACAATCTTAATTGATATGACTGGAGCCCCTCTTTCACAAAGAGGTTATCGAGATACCAATTTTTCCGCTCCACTTAAAGAAAATCTCGCAGCAGGATTAGTTTTGTTAAGTGGTTATACTGGAAAAGAGACTTTAGTCGATCCCATGTGTGGTTCAGCAACTATCATTATTGAGTCTCTTTTAATCAAGGCAGATATCCCACCTAGTTACTTGGCACTTGATGCTATTATTGAGCACAATGAAACAAGCTATTGGGACTTTATGCAACATAATTGGTTTATTAAAGACAAATATCTTACAGAATCTTGGGAGAAATTAAAAAAGCTTTATTTAAAAAAGGCTCAAGATGGTTTTAAGTTTCTGGAAAACAACCCAATCATGACCTTCGCCAGTGATAGTGAAAAGTACGCCATCAATGCTTCAAAGTTTAACCTTAAAGCTGCAGACCTTATCGAATTTGTTAAAATTGAGCAAAAAGATGCAACAAATCTTATTCCGGCCAGTGATACTGGGATTGTTATTACCAATCCTCCCTATGGAGAAAGAATAGGCGAAGAAGAAAAATTACCAGAGCTTTATCATGACTTTGGAGAAAATCTTAAGAAAAACTTCAAAGGTTTCTATGCCTATATCTTCACTGGAAACCTTCCGCTTATTAAAAAGATTTCCTTAAGAACATCTAAAAAAATCATTTTATATAATGGAAATATTGAATCTCGCTTAGTTGAGTATAAGCTTTTCTAAGTCTCTTAAGCTTCTCTCTTGAATCGCCGATAAGTTACTTAAGAGGGAGTTCTATTATGAATAAATTTAAATTAATAGTTTTAGGTGGTTGCTTAATAAATTTAACTTCAACATCTGCCTTTTCAAATGAGCAAGTTGACTATTCTCAATGCAACAACTGGCTACAGAGTTTCTTTCGAACAGACCAAATGGTTAGTATTTCGCAAGAAGGTTATATTTCGGGAGCACCTCAAGCTCAAAGTTTTTCAAAAAAGACTCAAAATAATACGACAACGATTACAGCTTCTAAAAATGAGGTTGTTGTACAGGATAGCACTACTGGCGGCCAAAGTTTTGCTTATAGTAGAAGAATTATTCTTGATCAAAATAAAACTGATGGAAGTATTAATATCCATCGCACCCTCGTTCTTCATCCTTCTGCAAGTAAAAACACACTTATTCAACTCGATCCAAAGCACGAACTTAACCAAAGAAGTTCGTATGATATAAAAATGGAGCTAAACGATCAAAAAAAATGTGTCATTAAAGAGGTCACACAAATTGATCAACTCCCAACCGAAAAGAAAACCAAAATACAGACTTTAGAATGTAAAAAATTAACAAGTACACTTGAAAAAGAATCTCTCAAACAAACGATACTTCCTTCACAAAAAGATGTTATCAACAAGCTCTCACCAAGCTTTTTTCGTGAGATAAATCTCATCACAAAATTCACAGCTTCAATAACGCCACAGATTGAGAGGATTCCACTTTCACGCTATCAAGAAATGTCTAATGGTGCTAAAGTCGACATGGTCAACTTGGCAATTGAGCACAAAAATAAATGTGACCATTACAAGCTTGCTATGTTTTATCCTGAGGTCAATGAAACAACTCATAGCAAAGAAGGAATGCCTCATCCAAGTCCAGCAAAGAACTCTCAATCAAGGTCAGGAGCCGTTAGCCGTTAGTGTTAATTTTTTCATCAATTTTTAAAGCTAAACTTGGTGAAGAAAATTGCATCAATGCTGTTTTGTTCACAATTTTATCATAGTGCTTATTTGATTTACTAAAAAAATATGTATGAATATCTGAGTCTTTCAAAAAGATTGTATGACCTTTTCCAGCAAATTTTCTAATAACAAAATCACTATCTAAAAGTAGGATATCTCTTAACATAAAGTTTTTAGCGACATACATAACAACCGTATAATCACTCATTTCAACTAAAGACTTTTTAAGTTTCACCCCTTTGGGGCTAGTTGTATCTTGCCAGTGAATTTTAACTTCAACTTTTTTATTATCATGAGTATAAAAGTCAAAGCCTCTTTGTGAGGATGACTTTTTTTGATGTAACCCTAAAATCAGCTTGGCATACCACTCCCCCAACTGGACCGGAAGGTTTTTTCCATTAACGAGAACCTTATGATCCTTAAGTATTTGATAGACTTGATCAACAATCTCTACTGCTTCAAAAATTTTCTTAGAATCGGGAAAGTGAATAATATCGATAGCTTTTTTTTCTTTTAAGGTAAGCTTACGATTGAACATTTTCTTATACCACTTATCAAAACTACGTAAATCCAAGTAGGTTAAGGAACTGATAACATAACCATTAGCTTGTAAATAAGCGGTGTCTTTAATCTTAGGGTCTTTTTTTTGCAAAAAACTCAGAGGAAGAAAAACATCATCTTTTTCCCCACGAATAAAATAATGATCTTTCCAAAAATCACTACTACCATGAGTTTGAGATGAGAATTCATCTGCAAGTTCACTAATAAAATTTTTCACTGTTAACCTTTAAGTTTAAAATAAATACTTTTTCAGTTTAACAGAAATTTAACTTTTAATTAAGTGATATATCTTAAATCTAACAATTAGTGACCCACTTTACCCGAGTGAGTCACTAAGTTTTATATAGAGTATTCTGCAAGATCGTTATCAACACTTACAATTGATTTTGCCAGACCAATTGACTTCACTAGATATTGAGAACAATAAATCTTAAAGTCGACTATTTTAGTTTCTAAGAATTCTTTCCTATCACCACTTGCACTTTCAAGCTCTTTATTCGCAACAATTGCAGACTCCATTAATCGCCAAGCCACAACAATATGGGCCGAAAGGTCTAAAAAGTCTTTCGTACTTTGTAAAACATATGACATTCTCTTATCCTTAGCATGTTTACCAATATAGCCCATTGCATCTTGTGATGCGGCAAAAGCTTTAGAAAAAATCCCTCGTTCAAATGTAAACTCATCACCTAAATTATTAGATGATTTAAAAATTTCTTCGGATAAAGACTTTAAGGCCTTACCTTGGTCTTTTAAAATCTTACGTAAAACAAAATCAATAGCCTGAATACCGTTGGTTCCTTCATAAATAGTGGCAATCTTAGTATCTCGAACAAATTGTTCAACTCCATACTCAGAGCAATAACCATATCCACCATGTGCTTGCACTGCCTCAACCGCAATTTCAAAGCCTTGCTCAGAACAGAAAGACTTACAAATCGGCGTTAATAAACCAATATAGTCTTCATATTTTTCATCTTCTTTGGCCCTATCAAAAAGATTCGCAGTATAGAGAATTAATGACCTCAATCCTCGTGACATCGCTCGCATTTTAAGTAAAGATTTTTTTATATCCGCATGATTAACAATTTCTGTCCCAAACTGTACTCGCTCTTTTACATATTGTTTAGTTAACTCATAAGCAAGATTTCCTTGAGACTCACCCTGAATTCCACAATCAAGTCTAGCTTCATTCATCATAATAAACATGTTTTGCATACCTTCAAACTCTTTACCAATCAAATAACCCTCACAGTTATTATTATCTCCAAAGTTTAAAACACAAGTAGCTGAAGCGTGAATTCCCATTTTATGCTCAAAGCTAGGACAGCTTACGTCATTAGACTCTCCACAAGATCCATCCTCATTTATTTTAAATCTTGGAACAACAAAGAGTGAAATCCCTTTTGTTCCAGCAACACCGTCTGGAGTTCTGGCCAAAACTAAGTGAATATTATTTTCATAAAGGTCACTTTCACCAGAAGATATAAAAATCTTGGTTCCTTGAATTTTATACCAGCCCTCTTTTCCTTCAATAGGCTTTGCCGTTGTTTTTAAATTTCCAACATCACTTCCTGCACCGGCTTCAGTTAAGCACATTGTTCCGCCCCATTGGCCAGACATAATTTTCGGAATAAATGTTTTTTTAATAAAATCATCACCTACTTTATGCATAACATTCATAGCACCTTTAGTAAGTCCAGGGTACATAGACCATGCAGTATTCGCCCCCATCGAAAGCGAACGACATGCGGCAGATAAAGCCTCAGGAACAGGAGTTCCTTCGATATCTTCGGCCACTCCTAAGGCATACCATCCCATATCATAAAAAGCTTGATTAACTTTTTTTAAACATTCTGGAACCTTTACTCCATCGTCCGTCATTTTGACTCCAACTTCATCAGATTCCTGTCTTGTAGGATAAATTTCGTTTTCAACAAATTTATCATACTCAATTAAAATTTCTTTAATCGATGACTCATCGAGACCATAACTTTCATACTGCTTGATATTGAGAACATCATTGAGATTAAATAGAATATCTTCTTGATCAGATTTATAATTGGCCATACCTTCCCTCCAATAGATTTTTTTTAATAGCATAGCCTAATTACAAATAATTTTAAAATAAAAAAAGGCCAGACTTAAAAGTCCGGCCAGAGAATACTTATTATTTTTTTTAATTTTATAATCTTATGGATCTGGTCCCAATTGTTACTGCAGTGTATTCATTTTTATAGGCATTAAACTGTATATCATGAATATTAACTTGCACAGAAGCAATGGCGTCGTCACCCGTTACACTTAAGATACCAACTAAGTCATGTTGATTAGTTGCCGCAATTGGATTGGCAATTAAAGGTAATTGATTACTTAAAACAAACCCCTTTAAACTTCCATCTCTATAAAAATACTCAACATAATCTGCCACAACTTTTTCACCATTTGTTAACTGAACTTGAGCTTCAGAAATCACAACCATATAAGTTGACTTATTATCTAAGTTTAGCATTTCACGATAAATCTTATCATCTCTATCGTATTCGACTCTTTCGAATTCAAAACCATTCCCATAAACACCGGTAGCAAAATCAATGGCCAAACGGTCAGCAGATCCCGTACGAATAACTTTATACTCTCCTTTTTGGACAATATCTTGCAATTGGCCACCATTGGTATAACTTGGATTATCCGGACAGTCTCCCTTTAACTCTCCACCGATATTAATACAATAGCCGAAATTAAAAAAATCGCTAAAATCAATGTCATTTACTGGTGTATAAAAATCTGATCCTCCAAAATAAGGACCGATATGATAAACAACCATTCCATCACTTGTTCCATGTTCTAAACTCTTCTTCGTATATCTTTCTTTTAACTCATCATAGTCTTGAACATTCACACCAGCAGAAGATGATACAGAAGATGAAGAAGATGAAGAAGATGAACCACCTGATTGGTTATCCTTCCCACATGATACTAAACTCATAATCACTAAGCCCAGTATAAAAATTTGATTTAATTTTTTCATTACTCTCTCCAAAGTTAAATTTACTGCCTTTTATAGATA
>PAKC01000081.1 GCA_002706205.1 Halobacteriovoraceae bacterium | reverse complement strand
ATGAAGTTTTTCTTTTAATTAAATTTATAAGTTGGCCTTGATCAGTCAAAGAGACATCTATCCCTAAATAATCAGCAAAAGCTTCGTGAATATCATTTTCATACCCCATTGCTTTGGCCAGATTAAAATCTTTACGGTTATTTCGAACTCTGACTCGTATAGTTTTATCTAAAGCAATAACGCCATTAATCGCCATTTGATTGATAAATTCGCTCTTAGAAAAATCTGAATATTTGGGAGATAATACTAGGTCGCCATAGCCTCCTCTGGCGCCACCAAAAAGTAAAATAAAGCCTAGGATTGAAATGCCAGAAAACTTCAATAAACTTCCTCGCAAAAAGAAATAACTTTTTAAACTTCCTTTTGGAAAAATTTTTAAAGAACAATAAAAGGAAAAAAAGGCATAAAGAGTAAAAAGAATCAGTGCTTCGACCAAAGGATAGTTTTTATAAATTGACTCTATTAAAGCTGATGTATCATCCTCAAATAGACCAAAAAATAAAATATTAATATGATCTTGAAAAAATGAATAAAAGCCTAAATCACTAATTAAAATAAGAGGAATTAATAATGAAAAGAACAAAAAATAGGCACGTAAAGGAAAACGAGACCATAAAAAGATCTTTTGGTTTCCAATTAAAGCAAGAAGAATAAACAGAAAAAAGATGGGAATAATAAGATAGCTAATAACCAATGTGTCATATTTCCATCCCATATAAAACGCTGTTAAAATATCATGATAGTTTTGCTCTAAAAAGCTTTGGTCAGCAAAATACAAAGTAAAAGCAACTCTTGCAATAAGAAAAATTACCAAGAAGAAGACATAAAATTTTATTATTCTCCCAATACCTATGAGAAGTAAATTCGTTCGGAATATGTCACGCACATAACATCCTTGCTTTTATTTATTTGATTTAAGAATATTAAAGTGATTTATTAAAGTAAAGTTATTAACTGATCTCCTAAAGTAATGAAAAAAGAAAAAGCGATAGTCAGAGATCATTAAAAAAAGTCATCAAAATCCTTTGATAATTTTTTGCTTTATCATATAATTTACATTAGGAGTTTTTCATGAAAATAGAGCCAAAAGCTGGCGAAAAGCTTAGTATTCTTATTGTCGATGATGAAGATGATGTAAGAGAGACCTTAAAAATGTTCATTGAGATGATGAAGGTCTTTGAGTTTATTGTTGAGGCAAGAGATGGTTCTGAAGCGACAAGGAAATGTCAAAATCAAAAGTTCGACCTTATTATCACAGACCTTATGATGCCCAATGTCAGAGGGATTGAATTCATCCAAAACTTTAAACAACAAGAAAAGCGTGAAAAAGTTGAAACCCCAACTCCTATCGTTATTCTTTCTGCTAATGTTACAGGGGAAGAGGTTCAAAAGGCCATTCACTTTGGTATAAAATATGTCATCACCAAGCCCTGTACTGCTGAAGAATTTATTCAAAAAATTACTGACGTATTAATTCGAAACAAAAGACATAAAATAAAAGTCTTAAGAGATGAAACCTAAGCCTCAGACTGAAAAAACCTCTTAATATCTTCTTTATTACCTTTTATCAACTTCCGCTTAGACGTTGTTTGTGCACCTGAACTTTGAACTATGTCCTTAGCTCTATCAAAGATTATTTCAAACTCACTGGCCAAAGAAGAGCGAGAACTATCCTGTCGTACTCTCAAAGCAACTGATGCATTCATATCATTAAGTAACTCTTTTATAAGCAATAAGTTGACACTAGCATCACCTTCAACTTTGGTATTATTAAAGACTGATATCTCTTCATCTGAAAAACTATAATTTTCAATTTTGACTTTACAGTAGGCAATACCTCCTAAAGGTTTGCAACGAATACTCATCTTCTTTTCAACGTTCTCAAGAGCACTCGCTTTATCTAAGCTATAATTCAATAAAGTATACAACATCTGTTGAAGAGTTTCTGAGTGACCAAGCACCTGAAATTCTTCACTAAGATCTGTATCTAAGATAATACCATTTTTAAAGGCCATATCTTGTAGGCGATCTAGAACTAAGTTCAAAGAAAGATTAAAGTCCGCACTTATTTGAGTTTCCTCTTGAGCTTGCTTTAGATCATGCTGGCCATTTCCTAGAGTATTCGCAAGGATCTTATCTATATCATCATTTTTTTCATTTTTAATTTCTTCATTAATTAAATATCGTTGCTCAGACTCTGATGCCAACTTAAGCAAAGAATCCTCTAAACGCACATTTTCATCTGTTAGTTGCTTTACATATTGACTAAATACATCTGAAATATTTTTTAAGTTCAATTCTTTTAAAGCTAATAATCCAATCTGAACGCTCTTCTCAACTGATTCCGCCTCATGAAGTTTTTCCTCGAGCTCTCTACGTTTACGGCTTTCTAGACGATAATATAATCCACCGGCCAGTAGGCTTAAGAAAAAGGCAGTTGCGGATAAAATAAAGGCCAAACCAACTAAGCTTTTCATTTGGGCCTTATTTTCAGTTACACTTAAAATCTCTTCTTCCAAACTAGACTTTAAAGTTTCTAATTCATAAAATTTATCATTAACATTAGACTGACTCAAATCCACTTGACCTTCTTGCGCCATTGTATTGACTCTAGCTACTTTTTGATGAAACCAATGGAGGTCACTTTTTAAATTATTAATTGTTTTTAAAACAGAGTTTTCTAGATTTAAGCTTGAGACTAAGGTTGAAGCTTGATTAAAACATTCAGAGGTTTTTTCTCCAAACTCTTTATTTAAGAAATCAGAACCAAAATCTTTAATCATTAAGGCGGTAAAGGTCTGAGTGACTCGTTGAAAACAAATGCCAATTCCAGAATTTAGTTTATGTAAGTTTAGTGTAGAAGAATTAAGGCTTTGACTGATCATTGCTAATCCCAAAGCAACAACAAGTGAAAAAGCTGTGGTTGAGATAAAGACTTTTGGTTTTAAAAGAGAGTTCTTCATATTTTCATCCATAAAATAAGCGAAGTTTTGAATCCTCAATGATTCCTGAATATTTTCTCAAGAGGAGTCTTAATCCGTCAAGCATGGTAAAGTTTTCTTTCGTACTTTCAAGTACTTACAATATATGTTTTTCTGAAAGATTTACAATCCCTATGTTTTTTTCACAAACTCATCTCGGGGGTGTATATAATCTTATAAGGTATGAAAAAAACAAAGAAATGGACATTACCGGGTTTATTAATTTTAAGTATAATTTTTCATACAATTGTGCTTAATATCTCATCTTTTCCCCAAATTTCACTTACTCCATCTGCTGAAAAGTCGGCACTAAAACTTAGAATTGTAGGAGAAGAAAAAGGTAAAGAGAAAAACTTAATTTACTTAGAAGAGGCAAATAAGAACAACACTCAAAAAACCAAAAAACCAAGTCTCAAACAACTTGCTTTTAAAGAACTCCCTATTCAGCAAAAATCAGCTCTAAATAATCCCGCAACACTAAAGTCCTTAGATATTAATAATGAAAAAGTAAAAAGTTTTCTTAAAACTCCCTCACCTGGATCTCTTTCGGCCGGTCAAGCCCTTCAAGCCATGAGTGATACTGATATTGATATCAAACTTGAAGTTCCTAAAGGAGTTAAAGAAGATGAGCTTAATAAAAAAGAACTCGTTTTTTATAGTTTTCAAAAAAGAACTGTTCTGGCCTATGTAAATTCCTTTCAAAAAGAATTAAATGACTTTGAACGTAGCCATCCTCACCTGCGTTTTCCTTTAACTAATGATGAACAAAAATTAGCCGGAAGAGTCATTTATGATAAAAATGGAGATATCCTTAAAATTGAAACATTGCAATGGTCACAAATTGAAAAGCTCCAAACGTTTTTTATGCGTGTACTACAAAATATGAGCTCACTTCCAAATCCTCCGGACGAGATTTTAGACAATGATAAATTTGCTATTAATTTTGTCCTGACAATTAATAATCAATCGTTAAGATAGGTTTATCTAAAAATTCAGATATCCGTTTGACTAGGCTTTTTTTGGTTTCTGGTAAAATATCAACAGTCACTTCCTCAATAATATGATGAATGTTTTTAATATTCTCTGCAACGCATTTTTTCTCTAAAACAAGATCTTGTAAAAAGTTTTGCTCCTCTTTTAAAGCGGTATAAAGTGCTTGAAGCTGATTATCTTCACCTATCATTTTCTCCACGAAAGGAATATCTTTGAGCTTAATCGTTTTATTAACATACGCCCTAACTAAAAAGTCTCGACTCGTTTCTGGTGAATTTTGCAAAGTCATATTCTCATCTTCTAAACTCTTCTCTTGCTGATCATGAGACAATAAGAATGACTTTGCATTATGATAGATCTCTAAAACTTGAAATCGTTGTAATGTAAAAACTTCTTGTAAGTCTTCTATGAGAAGTTCACATTTTTCTTTTAAAAAGATTAAGGCCCGCTGGGATGGCTTTAATTGGTAAAAACTTTGATACTCAAAAGAAACATGTTCCCAATTTGGCTTCTCTCGCTTCATTGCAAGTTCATACATTTCACTAAGCATTTCCTTAAAAAGATATTTTTTGAGTATCTTGCGATCATAGACATTTTTTAAGTCATAATCCTCGCTGAGAAAAATGTCTTCATCCTTCATTATCATCAAGGTATAGGCATCAATAATTAACTGCTCAGCAAATACTTCATCCGGCCCAAGCGCATAAGCAAAGCTATACAACTTTGGTAGTAATGTATGCATTAATTGACAAATATCATCCTTCTCCATATTCAAATTCTAAAAGAAGTCCTGCCAATAGGCAAATTTCAAATACTTACCATAGCAAGTGACGCTAATCCAATAAGTTAGCTCAAAACTTAAGGTTTTATCCTACCTAGCCGATAAAGTTAAAGAATAAACAAAGACCAAATAGGGTAACAATATGAAAAGCTATAAAATTAAAAAACACATGTTAATTATCGCCCTAACCTCATTATTAGTAGCTGGTTGTACTGAAAAATCTTCTTCAGGCGGTAGCTCCAATAATGATGATACTTCATCAAGTGATACAGGTAATAATGGAGGAGGCTCAACTCCACCAACTGCAAATAACTGTTCAGGAACAAGTGCTGATGGACAAGGAGATGGATACTCCATCCTTGACTATAATTTAGAGATGGCAGGAGGTCAAACTTGGGTTCCAGGTGGACCAACAGCTCCAACACTCTACGATGCAAGCCTTTTTTGGAAGTCTGATAGTAAATTCAAAATTCGTTTCAAAATAAAGCCTCAGCCGATTCCAAGAGCAGGTGAAGTATACTGCCATGGAAGAGAAACGGGCCAAACTGCAGATCGCTATCGCTACACAAAACTAAAATTTAGAATATCATTAAGAGATATAAAATGTGATGATAATCCTAAGGGTCCTGATCCAAATAAGTGTCAATCAGGCTTTAAGCTTGGAGAAATTTATTACTCTCAAACGATTGGACCTCTTTCAGAAAATACTTGTTCTGCTGTTATCGATTTAAGTAACAAAAGAAATAGTACGACTTACGGAACAGTTATTCAGGTAGACGAGGTTAAATCGGATAGTGCTTGCCAAGCAGGTTATAAAGATGACTATTATTGTCCAGCTGAGAGGCATGTAAGAAAAGCAAGTTGTTGGAACATGACCTTACAAGTCTCAACTGACTACACCCAAGACTTTAAATAAGTAAATAGGTACCAGCAGACTTTTGGTTAAGAAGTGCGTTACAGCCAATTTCTCCCATATTAATTTCCTACGCTCAAACAGAACAGTAAACTAATTAATATATTGGCTTTATTCAGAAGCTTCACTAAGAAGCTATCCAATATAGACGCTTTCATAAATAAATGGTTTCAATTTATTAAATATTAACCGCACTACTAAATTGATGATAGAGAAAACTCAAACTAAGTAACAAGTCTCTATTACATTTGTGAAATGCGATTCTTTCGAGGCGCTAGTGTAACAGTTATTTTTCTTAATAGACGACTTCACGCTCTGAACAAGTTTAACTGCTAAGACATCTATAAAAAAGAACTATTGCTTCTGTCTGTGAGTTTAAGTTTTCTCTTCTATCCCCACCGTAGTCGGGCGGTTTAAATAATCGACTTAAACCTCCCCCCCCCTCAATACCAAACTTATTTATATAAGAAAAAATCTTACTTGTGCAAAGGGTGTAATATTTATTTGAGCATTGGTAAAAATAAAATAATAACGCAATGCCGGTACCACAAGTCTGCTGGTACCATTAAAAAAGCCCACATTTAGTGGGCTTGTAGACCTTTTTAATCTAGCAGTATGTATTAAATATCTTCCCAATCACCTTCACTAGATGAAGGGACAGATATATCAGAAGAAGCGACTTTCTTTTCTGACTTTACATGTGTTTCATTTTTGTCATCTTTTTCTACAGACTCTTTATCTTTTGGCTTAAGCTCTAAGATATTTTGAGAAGACTTTGCACTTTTTGTTTCATGATGAGAGTGATCTTTTTGCTCTTTAGCCGAATAAACTTGTCTATCTCCTTTTGAATCATTTTTTTCGAAATGATCAAACTGAACTTCTTTTTGTCCTGTAATAAGGTCTGTTAATGAAATTGAAATATCTTTTAAACTTTTAGCCTGTTTGTTCAAAGACTGAGTACTCAAGCTTGTTTCATGGGCAATCATAGAGTTTTGCTTAGTCACTTGGTCTAATTCACTCATGGCCTTACTAATTTCTTGAATACCTTGAGCCTGCTCAACCGAAGCAATTGCTATTTCCTCAATCATACTATCCAAATTATTAGCATAGTTTAAAATTTCACCTAAGGCTCCATCACATTGTCTTGCAACATCTTTACCTTGCTCAACTTTTTTAGTCCCTTTTTCAATGAGATCTTTAACCTTTAATTCAGTGTTTTTTGCAATTGATTCTACCTTACTAACAGACTGAACCAACATATCCTCAATTTGCTTAGCTGCATCGCCAGAATGTTGGGCTAAATTACCAACTTCCTCAGCAACAACAGAAAAACCTTTCCCATGTTCACCGGCACGAGCCGCTTCAACAGAGGCATTAAATGAAAGTAACTTCGTTTGAAAGACAATATCATTAATAACTTTAGTTTTATCTTCAATTTCTTTTATAACAGAGATGATCTCCTGAATTTCATTAGCATTCTGATTCATCTGATCAATAATTTCAGCGTTAGCTTCACTGATTTCATCAATCGAACCTAACATTTTATTAATTGTTCCCTTCCCTACTTCTGCCGCACTTCTACTCTTTTCAGAGAGACTTTTAGATCCTTGAGAAGCATCAGTATTTTTATTAACCATAGCACTAATTTCATTGAGAGAAGCAACTGTCTCTTGAAGACTAGAAGCTTGCTCACTAGTTGCGCTAGAAAGATTTCCAGAATGTTCTGAAAGTGAGCCTGAGGCGTCAGAAATATTAATTGAGCCTTTGGCAATATCTTGTGCCATTTTTAAAAGACTATTTGAAAGTTTAGTACTGGCCAAGAAAGCCACAAAACTCCCTGCCAATAAAATAACGAAGAAGCTAATACTAAAAATATTACTCGCTACAGAAATAGCTGAAAAAGCCGTATCAGATTCCATTTCAATAAAAGCATCCCAACCAATTTCATTAACAAATTTTTGGTTATCAAAGTCAGAAAAAGCATATAAAGGGGACTCATCAAACTTAAACATGGCTTCCACAAAAGTTGGTTCCTCTAAAGCTTTACTTTTTTCAATTTCTGAACCAAATTGATTAAGAAGGTTTAACTTTAGAAAGTTTTTTAACTCAAGCTTCCCATCAAGAACTTCAGATATAACCAGGCCTTCTTTGTTGGCCACCCAAATACTAGCTCCTTCCATTCCTTCTTTCGCAAGAGAATCCTTAGTTGAAACTAGCTCATTTGTAATCCATTTTTTATCGACAAAAGTGGCAACATATCCTAAGACTTCACCAAATTCATCAGTGACATTTGTCGCAAAATAATTTCCAAATTTATCTGTTCCAAACAACTTGGAAACGACCTCACTTTTTTGAGTATCTCCAAAATATGAACCAAAAATATTTTTATTATAGTCTTCGACTAACTTTCCTTCCTTTAATGCCTTAAACCAAGGAGCTTGAGCAAAGTTATAACTTTTTATATTCTCGGTTACTAATTTTTTTCCTGTTCCATCTAAACTATTAGAAGCAATATATCTTCCCTCTTTGTCGACAAAAACAATCATATTATATAAGGGATATAAACTTACCAATTCATTAAAATAAAAATTGGCTTGTTCAAAGTCTTTTGTCTTTAGGGAGTTATTTAAGGCGATATTTTGAGCATTATGATAATAAAGATAGAATACGTTCGATATAGCTCTTTGTAGCTTTTCAGATGTTTGCGCAAAACCTTTTCTTATTTCATATTTTTGCTTGTTTTGAGCTGCCCTAAATTGAAGAAACATCATCGTTCCTACAACAAAGAGAATTACAGTGTTAAGTGCAATTAATTTAGTTTTAAGCTTCATATTGACTCCGAATTTTATTCTATCTTTGAACTATTCGGAAAAATCTTCCTAAAACTTAAAAAAAATCCCCATCATTTGTGATGGGGATTTGGCCAGTTAACTAACTGATTTATTTAGGATGTGGTCCTAGAAGCTAGCGATAAATTTTGCGTAACCGTTTGTCTCAGTATTGTCAATCTCACTTGTTGCACCAATGAGATTAAAAACATATCTTCCATACTCAGAATTTTTCGTTGTATGCCCAACAACCATTTTAAACCCTCCCTCAAAGTCATGAGAGTAAAATAAATGATAACCTGTACCATAAGTTGTATAAATATTTGCTGGATCTTGTGAACTAGAATCATAAAGAAAAGCATTTTCACCACCTGCAAAATACTCAACACCAAGCTTCATATTAGGAGCTAAAGAATATCTCACACCAAGGCCATATGCAGAACCAGAAACCGAGTCACTGTCCTTATCAGTCAGCCAACCACCTTTAGTTTGAATGATCTCACCTTCAGAGTCTGCTTTGGTTGATACTGCATGAGCATACACATCAAAGTGAGAACCTGCGATTCCAGTTAACTCTGTGTATAAAGAAGTTCTTTGTAATGTGAGATAAAGATTTGAACCAGTTGCTCCTGTAGAAGGAAGAGTTGGCATATCTTTAATTGAATAATAAGTTAATGTGAAATAAAAATTATTAGCTGAAGCAAAGTTAGACTTTTCCATTTCATAAATTAAAGCATAACTAGGAACATTAACGTCAACGGCTTCTCCATCTTTATCAGTCAGACCATCTGTTAACTGACCATCAAAAGGGATTGAAGAAACAGGAGTATAAACCAATTTAACTGCTTGTCCCGCAGCAATACCATAAGAAAGGGCCATACCATCCCAGTTCCCACCAAATGAAAGAATTGGATAATTTCCTTTTCTAGACTCATTCATAGAAAAATGTCTTGGGGCTCCATGAGAAGTAGGAAGCCTACCAAAAGTTAACGTAAGATTTTTATTGAAGCTATAATTTGCAAAAGCACTAAATGCACCAATACATATGGCCAAAGAAATCACGGTTTTTAACTTCATGATTTTCTCCTTCCATCATTTCTAAAAACAAATTTAATTTTTGTTTATAAATATTTTCACTTTGTAAAATAAAAAATCAACGGAGTGTTTTAGTTTTTTATATAATAAATTGAATCTAATCTTTTGTCTGATATTCATCAGGAATTTTACTTTTCTGTCTTGACCATGTCGAAGTTCTTCCAAATAAAGGAATACCAACATAACCACGAAGACTTAAAGTATCTGGACTTTCAAGGCTCATCTTAGCTGAATATGTTTTTCCTGACTCGGGGTCATATATCTCTCCCCCTTCCCATTCCTCATCATCAAAGCTAAATCCCGTAAGATTGACCAGACCTTGCAAAGAACGTTTTTGTAATTCTTTATCAGGATTGTTTTTATCAAGTTTATCTTCCACCTTACCCGTGTGAATATCTTTAAGCCAAACAATCTTTCCTTCAAACTTATCATTCTCTTTCTTATAAATTTCAATGACAGCTTTACCACTCTCCGACAACCAAAAACCTAAAATTTGGTCTGCCTTTTTAGCAAAGCTATGAAAGCTAAAAAGAATCGGCAATAAGATTACACAAGTTTTTCTCATAAGCATAAGATACCTCTACAAGTAAGCCCGGACAGGTTATATTAACTTCATTAATTCCATCTCCAAGAATATCAAAAGCAATCAGTCGAACATCATTTTGAAAAAGTTCTTGGGATAATTCATCACATATCTTTTTCAGTTTAACCGGAAGTTCAGCTTTTTCAAACTTTGCTCCTTGGGCAATATTTGCAAGATACTCCCCCTTATTTGGACGTTTAATAATGGTTCCAAGCTCTTTTCCATCAAAATAAATGCTTCGATACTCGCCCTTGTAAATAGCTCTAACAAAGGGCTGAGCAACAATCGCACCATGAAACTCATGGACTTTTTTCTCAAATTTACTTTCCAGTTCTTGGTCATTCAAATCAACTTTTTCGACACCAATTCCAGAATATAAATCAAGTGGTTTTAGGATAATTTCAGAAAAACCCTCCATTTTTAGACTTTCTTTAAAGGCCAGAAATCCTTTTTTACTACTTCCAACATAACTTAAATGACTATGCTCAAGATTTTTATAAGCAATCAATTTTTCATTATACCTCATAATTTTAAGTGGATTATTAACCACCTTACATTTTGTCTGTTCCTCTAAGAAATTTAACATCCATAAATATCTTTGATAGCGAGTATCATAAGGAGGATCAATACGCATATGAACATAGTCTTGATGAGTTAAATGATACTGAACAGTTGTTGTTTTTTTGAAACTCCTAATATAACAACCATCCTCTAAAAATTCTCCTTCGAAGCGATACAAAACCAATTTATTCTCTCGCTGATTTGTAATATAAAAATCATCTTCGAACAAAAGATAACAAGAGTGCCCCTTGGCCTGAAAGCTTAGGGCCATCATTAAAGTTGAGTCTTTTTTCATATTAAGTTTTTCTAAAGGATCAATAAAAAAAATATGGGCCATACTATACACTTCCTTTGGTAAGAAACATTAAAAAGTCTTCAGAAGATTTAAATTTCTGTTCCTTATCAATAACGAAAAGAAAGAAATTTTTTAAACTCATTTTCTTTTTTAAAAATAACTCTTCTATTTTATCTTGTTTTTTCTCATATGTCCCAAAGGCTGCAAATCGAGCATTATTCCACTCTCCACGCAAAGGCCAACAACTCTTCACCTTTAGCTTTAAACATAAATTTTTCATTTGAGGGTAAAAATTATTTTCGAGATAAACTTTTAATATATTTGGCTCAGATTGATTTTGCTGATAAAGCACTGTAAGTTCCTTAGCTGATTTAATAATTAAGTTGGATATCAGCATATTATTTCGCTTTAATTCTTCTAATTCACTTTTTTTCTTTTGCTCATATTTAAAAAACTCGACAACCAATTCTCTTGCAAGAAATTGAGCAAAATTTTCATTAAAACTCATATCATTTTTTACAAAAAAAACAGTATGAACAAGTTCATGAAAGATAAGTTCAACTAATTGATGATCATTATAATGAAAAAAAGAAGAAAGAATATTATCATCAAAAGGCCATAGGGGGTGATTTAAAGTTGAATAAGCAAACACGGGCCGCATATAAACATGAAAGCCTTCCTGCTCTTTTTCTGTCTTATAAGCCAATGCTGAATGTTTAGAGAAAAAACCTAAGTAAGGAAAACTTCCAACGATGGGAAATGATGTTTTAATTGCTCTAATTTCATTTTGAGGAGAATGTATGACCAAAAAAGTCACAGCCTCTTGATCTAAAAGTTTGACCTCATCATAAATATCTGAAGGTTTAAGTTCAAAGTATTCATAAAAATACTGTTTTGCTTTTTGAATTAACAAAACCTTATCTTGAAACTTTTGATCATATTTTGGATTGTGTAAAAAGTTCTCTACATCAATATCATTATACTCTAGGGAGACTTGGCCAACTCCTTGCTCAACAATATAGCTAAGTTTAGAGCAAGAGACAAATAACAAGATTAAAAATAGTTTCATCCATTTATTTTAGACGGCAAAAGATCAATTGCAAACAAACTCTTAAAAGTTTAAGTCTACAGGAGATAAATTATCTCCCATATCATTAGTATTCCCCCCTCGTCCTACAATATCTTCCAAGCCTAATTGACCAAAAATATTATCTCCCCAACACTTGACCTCTCCATTATCCAACACAGCGCAAGTATGAGTATCTGACATACTCATATGGACAACCTTTCTTCCAGCACCAAGATCAACGACATTCAAAAAGTCCCCCATTTCATCAGCATCATCACCTCTATGCTGTAAATCCTCCAGGCCAAGCTGGCCTAAATCATTTCGTCCCCAACATTTCAAAGTATCATTATCTAAAGTGGCACAAGCATGATCTGCCCAAACAGAAGACCAAATACTTTTTGCTGTTCTTCCTACTCCAAAATCAAGATATGATAAATTATCTCCCATCTCACCAGGGTTATCCCCCTTATTGGTCGTACTTCCAGCAGAGTCTCCTAATTGCCCATAATCAGCATTCCCCCAGCACTTCACTCTATCGTTAGAAAATAAGCCACACAAAAAATGCTGGCCTCCAACTAAATCAACAATCTCGGCTGTACTGCCTAAATTAAGAGCTAGCAGATTATCTCCCATCTGGTTTGGAGAAGTCCCTATCGTTGCATTAGCGCCACCACCTAAACTACCAGCAGAAGCTCCCCAACATTTTACGCTAGCATCATCTAATAAGGCACACATCGCACTAGCGGCACCAACTAATTTTAAAGCTTTTCTTCCTGTCCCTAAGTCAATATTTATGAGATTATCTCCCATCTCTGAAGTATCATCACCTATTGAACTTCCTGTACCTGCTCCATGAATTCCTGTATACCCTAGCCCCACGCATTTGACATCGAAGCTCGTTGTAAGAAAGCATGATCCACTAGAAGACACTTCGACATCAATAACTTCGATATTAGTTCCTAGATCTATTTCATTTAAATCACTCATCAGGCGTCCATCACCGTATCCGACCAGAATTCCTCTTTGTCCCTGACCTAGCTTTGATCCATTTCTTCCCCAACATTTAGCCTTATTATTGTCTAAAAGAGCACATACATGCCTGTCCCCAGCAGAGATATCTTTTGCCGTTCTTCCTGCTCCCAAGAAACTCTCAGGAAGATTACTACCCATCTCCATTGCTTGATCTCCCATATTTTTTGGATTAAGTAATCTTCCCGACATATTTTGTCCCCAACATTTTACAGAACCATCTGACAATAAAACACAATTTGCTGGAGATAAAACACCGCCAGCATCTCCACTTCCCCCACCTTTAAAAAAAGCAGTCGCCATAGCTCCCGTTCCTAGGTCTACGGAATCATCAACACTAGGATTTGATGAATAACTGGCTCCAATACCACTAATCCCAAATCTTCCTTTTCCCCAACATTTGACTTCATTATTTATTAAAATAGCACAATTCTGACTAAGTCCACTATTAACTGCAATGGCCCTATCATCAACACCAAAGTCTACAATATCCCAGCTGCTTCCTGCTCCAGGATTATTAGAGGTGTCCCTTTGACTATAACCAGACCAGCCCCAACACTTAACGGCATCCGTCACATTATCAGTTGAAACAACGGCACAACTGGAATTATAACCTGAAGAGATATCCTTCACGACATAATTTGGGCCAAAGTCTATATACGGCAGATTATCTCCCATCTCTCCAGGTTCGTCCCCTCTTTGCTCATCCGTTAAATAACCAAGGCGGTTATAGCTGGAAGAACCATTCATTCCCCAGCACTTAACTTTATCATTATCTAGTAAAACACAAGAAAAATTATTTCCAAGTGACATTAACTTGGCCGTTCTTCCACTACCTAAATCAACAAAAGGTAAGTTACTTCCCATACTTGAGCTATCTAAGCCCATAGCAGTAGTTGTTCCTATTCCAAGTTGTCCATTTGAATTCTCCCCCCAACATTTAACGTAGTTATCATACGTATTTAAAACATCATCTAAAATAACACAAAAATGGCCACTCCCTCCATAAATAGACTTAGCCGATAAATTAGGTCCAAAATCTAAACTTGTTAATAAATCCATCTCACCAGGCTCATCACCGTAATTTTCATCAATATCATCAGCTCGTCCTAGAGCAGCACCACCATTTCCCCAGCACTTTACATCTCCATCAGTTAAAATAACACAAACTTGGCCTGAAGTAGCTGCAATATCTGTAACCGTATCAATAGCTCCAATATTAACAAACGGAAGATTATCTCCTAGCTCATCAATACTATCACCAAGAATGTCTTCATTTTCACTACCAAGCCTACCGGAACCACCATTGCCCCAACATTTCACTTTATCATCATGAATATCGGCAATATCATCCACAATGACACAGCTTGAGCGAAGACTTCGAACTCCTTTTTTTACGGTTAGGCCAGTTCCAAGATCAATTGGCAAGAGATTATCACCCATCTCTAATACATCATCCCCGATATGATGACCATTCTGTCCTAAAACACCTCTCCGATCACGTCCCCAACATTTTAGAGCACCAGCTGCACTTAAGGCACAACTAAAGCCATTATTAACGGCAACTTTAACTGCTCCCCCTCCTACATCATTATCATTGATGGTAATTCGAGCAAAATGATCTTTATTATAATTTGCATTATTTATATTTTTGATTCCTAAAATAATCGTTTCTTCTAACTCATCTAAACTATCATCTAGAGTCACAATATTAAATGTTACTGATGTGGTTAGGGCGGGGATTTGAATGAGACTTTCAAAATGTTCATAATCCATTCCATGTTTAGCTTCTAAGCCAACAGTAAAAGGGTTAAAAGAGACGATATTTCTACACTTACGATCTAAACTTGCTGTTATTGTCGCAGTCATTCCCTCACTAACTGAAGTATCAGCAATAGACAGAGTTGGAAGACCTTGAGCCTCTAAATTAATAACAGCTGAACTTATAGAACCCATAACTGCATTTTTTAATTCTGAAATCTCTACCCTAAAATTTCTTGTACTCTCACAGACAATATCATTATCTAATGTTTGAATATTTGGTAAAGCATAGGAGCCAGCAGGTGTTCCAGCTGGAATAACCACTCTTTGATTTACAGGAACAAAATTCTGCGCATCAGAAGTTGCTGTGCCATCTTTTGTTTGCACTTTAAAACTAACTTCATTTAAAACTTTTTTAGAAATCGTATAAGAGATTGTACTGGTTTCTCCCTCGCTAAGACTCTCTGAAGCAGCTGAAAGAGTTATGACAGGCCAATCTTCTCTAGAAAGACTGTACAAGTCTACATTCACTTCACTCGTACAACTCACTAAAAATAAATACAAAATAAAAAATATTTGCTTAAACATATAAATTTATTTTAACACAAACTCTTTTAAAACATCCAAGAAAAGCCAGCCGAGTAGGTGACATTATCCGAAGCAACACTGGTGTCAAATTCTGGCATAACTGTTTTTGCTGACAAAGTTAGTCCCATAAGTTGAGTAAATTTAAATCGCAAAGAAAAAGCGGCATAGCTCGAGCTAAAGACTTCTTTGTCTTGTTCCTCTTCAATAGTAGCCTCTGTTCCAGAGACATCCAATAAATAATTGGTCGTACCAGAAGTGGTATACTGAGCATATCCAAGTGCTAAAGAAGGGATAATTCTCGCCTTTCTTCCGGCAAACGCTTGTCTTATTCCCACTCCACTGACCTGGGTAATAACCGTATCTTCTTGTTGCTTGATAGTAATCGTATCATCTGAAGTTTTAACTTGGCGATCATCAACTAATTTTTGATTTGTTTCAGAGTAATTCAACTCCAAAGCAGTATATTCCCAAATATACCATGCCCAGTTAAAAGAATAACCTTGAGTAATAGTCACAGCGGAACCAGGCTCTGGATTTAAGTCTGTTTCCACCCCATCAATTTTTCTTTCAGAATAGGTATAAGACAACTCTAAATCAACATAACCAAACACTAAAGTCGGCATAAATGCAAAGAGTACAAATAATATTTTTTTTTGAAACATTTATTTATCCTTTATCAGGATAGGACTTGCGCGTAATGATAAACGTAATACACCCTAACCCAATACACACCAACATCACTTTAAGAGCATAATGAATTTTAGCAAAAATCAAACTCGCCGAAAAAATCACAACAATGATAAAAACGGACAAGGCTTTTGCTCTTGGACGAATAACTCTATTCGTCTCCCAATCTATTATAGCATCTCCAAAGTAAGGTAAGGAAGTGAGCCAAGAATGCACCCTAGGGGAACTTTTTGAAAATAAATAAGCTGCTAGAATTATAAAGGGAGTCGTTGGGATAACGGGGAGTAAAGCCCCTATCAGACCTAACAAAACACTTACCCAGCCCAAAATAAATAAAATCAATCGAAAGGCATATTTTGCCGGCATGAAAGTCCCTTTTATTGAATCGGAGTCACTCTCTTACCATAATCTCTTATAATTTCGCCTTGGCAAGACAAGGCCGTAGCTGAAGTAATTTTTAAGTCAACCCAATGCCAAAGATAATCTTGATCCAAAGTTTCTGGCCTAAAATGAACAATGCGAAAACAATTTGTTCTTCCCTTCCATTTGACTTCACCTTTCATCGTTCCTTTGCCTTCAACTAGAACTCGATATGTTTTACCGACCATCGAGGCCCTAACTTTCTCTTGTATTTTTAATTGATGAGCTTGAATTTCTCTGAGTCTTCTCCCACGAATCTCTTTCGTTAGAATATCTCTCATACGAGATGCTTTCGTTCCTTTTCTGGCCGAATAATTATAGGAATAAATAAAGTCATACTGGGCCTTATCTAAAAGCTCAAGAGTGGCTTCATGCTCTTGTTGGGTTTCATTTGGAAATCCAGCAATAATATCAGTTGATAATACAATATGAGGATTAGCTTTCCGTAAGGCATCTAAACGTTCTAAATAGTGTTCGATTGAATATTGTCTGAGCATTCTTTGGAGAACTGTATTAGAACCAGACTGAACAGGAAGATGTAAATGATTAGCTAATTTTTTAGACTTACCATGGACTTCAATAAGCTCATCTGAAATATCATAAGGATGACTTGTCGTATAACGAATGATTTCTAAACCCGTTATTTTTTCAAGTTCCATAATGAGTTGAGCAAGCGATTCTCCATTCTTTTTCCCAAAGGAATTTACATTTTGCCCCAAGAGAGTAACTTCTTGAATTCCTTGATACTGTACCAATCTGGCCACATCATTAACAATTTCGGCAACACTTCTGGACTTTTCTCTTCCTCGAGTGAAAGGAACGATACAATAAGAGCAAAACTTATCGCATCCCTTAATAATATTAACAAAAGCTTGTGGCGAGCCATGAGTTATCTTAGTTTGAATTGAATAATTATCTGCTCGGTCCCAACTTGTGACTGCAAATTTTTTATCTCCAGCATAAGCTCGATAAACCATTTCACCAATATTATCAACAACATCAGTCCCAAAAGCAAAATCAAGTTGAGGATATTTTTTGAGAAGTTCTTTAGACTCTGTTTGGGCTATACATCCGCCTGCTGCGACCTTAACCTCTTTTTGTTTTTTTTGATGTTTTGTATTTCCCAAATGAGAATAAAACTTCTGATTCGCAAGATCTCTAATTGCACATGTATTAAATAACAAAAGGTCTGCCTCTTCCTGGCGAGAGGTTAGAGAAAAATTTAAAGGCTCAAGATGTGATAAAATTCTCTCTGTATCATGGTAATTCATCTGGCAACCATAGGTTTTAACCCAGACTTTTCTTTTAGGAAACTCCAAGTCTCCTACTAACTTTGACCCGTTTTCAAGAGTTTTAATCTCTTCATAATTAATTTGTTCCACAAGCTCACCCTATTTATTGGTTCTTATGTTTATATGGAAGCGAAATATAGCAAAGTGAACAGATGAAGTAAATCTCTTAAAAAAGCATAACTTGCTGATTTTTCAGATTTTCCATCTAGACCTTGTAAGCATTACATGTTTAAAAAGTTCTAAACACTTCTCGAGTGTATTTCTCAATTCAAATAAAGACTTAAATAAAGCCATGGTATGACCCTGCTAACAAATAATTTGCAAGGAGAATTATATGAACAAATTATTATGCACTATTTTTTTAGCAATGGTCAGTTCTACTTCATCAATGGCATTTGAAATCAATCAAGGTTTTTACACAACAAGCTATTGTTCGGGGTCTAACTGCAATGTGGCCACAACTGTTGAAAGCCAAATAACGTTAGATGCTCAAATGATCTTAGAAAATGGACCTCAAGCTGAAGTTTCACAAGACTTTCTTATCAGCTTCGCAGGAGCAAAAGTCATGAATCCAGACCTAACTCTAGAAGAGTTTGCTGCTGAAGTTTTAAACTAACTTTAAAGGGGCTCCCAAGCCCCTTTTTCTAAGGTGTTTTTATGGTTTTATCGCTACTTCTTTTTTTACTTTTGAGCTTTCAACATCACTCTTATGCTCAAATTAATTTGAAAATTTCAGGGGCCACAAGTCTTACAAAAGCACAGAAAGAAATTTTCATCAAAAAAGTTCAAGCTAAAATACCTCACAATATCGTTTTGGACCAACAAAAGCCTATTCACATCTTTTTTAAAAAACTTGAATCACGTCCAATCACTGCAAATTATTGTCAAAAGTCTCCCGGTCTCAAACTTGCTCGACTGGCCTTAGGCAATAGCTTTAAAATCTATCTTGATCAACAATTCATTTCTATTATAAAAGCAGGTGAACCAGATAGGGATCAAAACATCCATCCCACATGTTTTTATCAAACAACTTTTGAACTTCTCCTTGGGACGATCATTCATGAAATTGCTCATACCTTTGAAAAAAATAGTGAGCTCAGTCACTACTTTGATAAAAGCCGTATCGACCTATATCAAAGAGAAACCTTTATGATACAAGGAAAAAGAAAACATCTTTATTCTAAAAAAGACTTATCTGAATTAAGTGAATTTAAAACATTTGCTTTTTATAATAACGAGACGCTCTTGTTTGATAGTCAAAGTCTTCATTATAAAAACTCACCTAACACACATGAGTTTTCAAATCGAAAAGAAAAATTCTCAGTACAGTTTGAGTTTTTTGCCATGGATCAAGATTATGCTTGTCGCAAACCAAATATGTTTTTTTATTTTACCAAAATATTAAAGCTTAGACCAAAATATCAAGTGAATTGTAAGCTCAACAAAAAACTTTTTACCTCCACATTAAAAAAAGAAATTGCCCTAACTCAAATTTATGAAGTTCAAGTCTTTATCAGTATGCCTCACCAAGAAAGTACCCCTTGGGGACATTCCTCTTTAAGACTTTTAAAGTGCCATCAAAAACTTATTAATGATGAATGCCCACTATCTGCACAAGAAGAAATTTTTGTTGATTATAGTATGGATGGTGTTCAAGATTTAGGTCGTGGTAATTTTATTAATGCCATGCTTGGAAAATTTAATCTCAACTCCAAAATAAGAACCAAAGATATTTATATGCAACAATTTCTTACACACAAAGGTAGAGAGTTTTTTTATTTACCACTCAAATTAGCTCCAAAACAAAGAAACAGGCTTATTAATCAAATTTTAGAAAACCATTGGGGACTTTGGTCAACGTATACCATGTATGCTAATAATTGTACTCATGTTCTGGCCAATATGATCAAAATGGCCACCCAAGACTTTTCCTGGGATACAACTCAAATTTTAACTCCAATGGGCTTCGTCAAAAAGCTTATTCAGCGCAATCTTGTTGAGCTTAGAACTTTTAATCTCAACAAAATAAAGCAAAAAGGTCTTTATCTAGATCAAAAAGAAACCTATCTTACAAAAGCATGGGCAAATCTACAACAATCATCACCGATAAGCTCAACCTTTCCTTTTTTTAATTTTAAAAAGTCATTTTCGCCTCAAGAACGAATGAACATTTATCGTCAGGCCATAAAAAAAGATTTTAAGAAAAAAATATTATTAGCTTCAAGTGCTCTTATACTAGAACGTTATTTTCAAACTAAAATGGAAAAAGACCTCTCTGTGCTTTCTTCTTCAGAAAGAGAGCAAATTAAAGAACTTATTGAAAACTATAAAATGAAACATCGTGTGCTTTTATCATGGAATCTTATCAAAGAAAGTCACTCCTATGGAATACCTCTCAAAGCTGAACTTTATGATCTTTATGATATTGAGAGCAAAAAAGAACAAATGAGTCTGGCCCATCAAAACTTACTGATAAATATAAAACAATATCACTTAAATTCTTCAGAATACAAGTACACTCAAGAAAATATCCGAGAACTTTCAGAAATAATAGCTCAAAGAGAATAACGAATAACAGCAAGATAAAAAACGAAATTAAAAATAAAATGAATAAGAATCGGTTCGACTAGCCCTTTAGTCACCAAACGTGATTTTGTACACACCCATCCTAAAAAGAATGTATAAAAAACTTGAAATCCAATAAAATGATGAAACTCAGCAGGAAGAGTCCATAGGGCCGGCAAATGTGAAAGACTAAAGAGTAAGGAGTTCGAAACAAGTATAAGTTTATTATTTAAACGTAATTTTTCACAAACTTCAACGAAAGCTCCCCTAAAAACTAATTCTTCAATAAGAGGTGCAAGAACAAGCAATTGCAAGGCCAAATATTCAATATATTGAAAAGGAGCAACTAACTTTAAGCTCTTTATCATCCAAACGCAAAGTAGGGCCACTAAAATCGTAAGAAAAACCTTAACCGCCAAAACAGGAAGTTTGACTTTACCTAAAAAATCTCTTCTTTTTAATATAAGCAAGATTATGACTGAGAAGAGAATATCAAAAATATAGCTGACTGAGATTGAACTCTTAAACTGAATTATTTCCCATGGAAAAAACCAAGAAACTCCAAAATAAATCACTGGCGTAAGCAAACATAAAAAATAGGGAAGAATACTCATTCTTTTTTTTGGCATACACCTAGGCTAGCTTTTTTAACTTATGTTCGCAATAATTTAAAAATTGTAATTTAAATTCACTAGGATCAAGTATTTCGACAGCAGGCCCTAGCTCACAGAGCCATTCAAATAGTTGTTCATTAGGTTTAACTGTAGCCGCCCAAATATAATCTCCATTTGGATTTGTAAACAAGCAAGGTTTCTCATAATGATATTCTGAGAACTGTAAACTAAAGTCTTGTTTGGAATATATTTTTAAAACAATCCGAATCCAGTCTTCATCCATTTCCTTTAAACTTTGGGCGAACTCACTTATTTGAAACTTTGAAAAATTCGACTCATAATCATGGGAACTTTCCTCCACAAAGGAAATATGTGGTAATAAAATATTTACCAAAGACTTATCCGACACATCCTCTGCAATTAGACTCAAATCTTCATCTAGCTTCATTATTCTGCGTGGGTATAAATCTAGCAGTCTGCCATGGACGCTCACTGTAATAACAAACTTTTCTAATATCGACTTATTTAATAAAGATAAAATGACTTCGCGACTCTGCTCATTTGTTGCTAAGGCCAGGTTTGTTTCTGAGCGATATGTTTCAAAAATCATATCAAGTGTTAAACTTGGTCGGTGTAAATCGGTTTCAGCATATTTCTCTTCATAATTGGCCAATGTCTGTTTCAGTTCCTCACAATAATGTTTTTCCATAAATTGTGGGAAAAAAGACTGGAGTTGCAACCATTCTAAATGGGTTAATTGCAGCTCAAACTTTTTGTGATTCTCGCCAGGAGAATAGACTTTATTTCCCATTTTTCCAGTAAGAGAAAAGTCAAAATTAACAGAGTCTAAAAATGCTAGATAATTTTCTAATTCGAACTGACTAATGCCCAAAAAGGAACATATATGATCACATTTTTGTGGAGATGAAACTTGCGTAATATAATTAATTACTCTCCAAAACTGCTTATCTTCTAAAATTGAACTTTTGGACATATTACCTCACTACTCTTAAGCGTTAAATACTTGTCGTAAAAGCTCGGGTAAAACTTTAGTGCTTTTTATCCTAAGTTCAGGCATAATAAAGCTAATGATTTGGAAAAATGCTATGAAATATCCAATGCTTATAGTGGGTATAATTCTTTTTACACTTTTTTTAACCTCTGACCCTGTTCAAAAATACTGGAAGGGTCATATGCAAAAATATATTCCAAATACTTGTAAGGCCATTGTCCAAAGAGTTGAACCAAAAGTGAACCCAGACTGGGAGTTTGAATGCCCTGGCACCCAAAGATTAATTATTAAGGTTGATAATTCAGATCAAGCGGTTAATCCTTCACAACTTAAAACTCTTCTTTATCGCAAACTTGCTAATACATATGGACAACTTGCTCAATATTCAAACCCTGAAACCGTTGCACACTTACAAATAGTTGAAATTTCGATTATTCATAAACAACTCACTATCTTTTCTAAAACTGATGGCCAAGCCATCAAAGAGCTACGAGCAAAAACAAATCCTAGAGAATTTGCAGCTCATTTAAAACTCACTGTTAAGGTCAAAGAAATTCTTAAATGATTCCAAATTATGGTCTTGAAAACTGTATTTTTTTTGATAAAAAACTTCATAAGATAAACTATGAAGGAACATCCTTTGTGCCGGTGTTGTCCCATAAAGCGGATCACCTAAAATAGGTGTTTTATTAGCCGCCATCTGAACGCGTAATTGATGTCTTTTGCCTTCTTTTAACTTGAGTCTGACTAGGCTTAAATTATTATTTGCATGATAGTCCAAAGGTTCAACTAAACATTCTGCTCGAAAAGCATCAGGATGGTCATCTTGAGAAGCCTTTACTTTTGCCTTTTTTTTTCCACAAGAAGAAAGATAATGAACAAGGGTTTGCGTTTTTTCTATTTTTCCATTAACTATGGCCAAATAAACTTTTTGCTTAAAAAAATCTGAAGGATAATTTCGAACATACTCATAAATCTGCTGCTTTTTAGCTAAAAGAATCACTCCACTTGTTTCAAAGTCCAAACGGTGTAAAAGACCTCGGTCATATTGTTTGGAATTAACCCATAAAACTTTATCAAATCCATTTTCTCTTAAAAAGCTAAGTAGGTTGTCGGATTCATCATAGCCTAAAGGATGTGAATGAATTTTTACAGGTTTAGACAAAACCAAAAAATCTTCATCTTCATAAAGAACCTTCACTTGCGGGCCATCATAAAGCGGATTAACAAGTCCATAATTAACAATATTTATAGGAATACGATATTTTTCCTTAGCCTTTATATCATTTTCTTTAGTTAGAAATTTCTTATACTTTTTTAAATAAGAGTTTGATACATGAAATAAAGAGCAGAGTTCACTTTTTAACGAATGACCCGAGTTTAAAAAGCATAATTCAATTGTTTTATTGAGCACGAACTTTTCGACCTTCTGTTCGTAAGTCACGTTTTCTTAAAACAAACTCAACCTTTCTATTGGTATCATTATCAACTGACCTACTATCACCATAAAAAACAGATGATATTTTCTCAGGCCTAACCCCATTTTTAATAAGAACTTTTGTAACCTCCTCAACTCTCTTAGCACTTAATAAATAAGGTCCAATGGTTGAGTCTGTTGCCAAAGTTTCACCTTCATCGGCATAACCTTCGATATGTAATGTCCAATCATTGTCTTTCATCAAATTAGTTACCTTGTTAAAGACAGGTATAAAAGAGCGATTACTAATTTCAGTTGAGCCTTTTTTAAAGACAATTTTATCTTTGACTCGAATTTTCACACCTTCCGCCATTTGATGGACATCAACTGACTCTGATAGATTATAATCTTTCAAAACTTTTTTCATACGTTCTAAATCTTCATCAGACTCTCTGTTGATTTCATGTTTATCCAAAATACCTTCTGTAGTTAAAAGGTCTATAGGAAATGGCTCAACAGGATCTTGTGACTCAATCATGGTAGGAGAATCATCAGGCGACTTACCTAGTTGAATTGTTTCTCCAACTTTCATCGCATTTCCTGCAAAAGCTTTACGAATAGATCCCGCCACCGACTGAAACTTTGACTCATCAGTCTTACTCATAGCATACAGAAGAACAAAAAATGTAAGTAAAAGCGTAACCAGATCTGAAAATGTGGCCATCCAAGCAGGGGCGCCAGGAGGTGGACATTCTTCTTGAGGAGGACATTCTGGGCATTCTACATCTTCATCGGCCATTATTGTTCCCCTTCAACTTGTCTTTGAGCTGGAGGTAAAAATGAATCTAATTTTTCACGTATAACCCGTGGATTTTCACCTGCAACAATTCCTAAAACTCCAGCAACAATTATATTCATTACCAGAGCTTCATTTTCAGAATAAAACTTTAATTTATTTGCAATCGGTCCCATGAAAACGTTGGCAAGAACCGCCCCATAAAATGTGGTTAAAATGGCAACTGCCATCGCCTTCCCAAGCTCTTCAGGACCACCTGATAAGTTTTGAAGCATTATAACCAGACCAATCAGCGTTCCAATCATACCAAAAGCCGGACCATCATTAGCGATTTCACTAATAATATTTTGACCTAATTTATGTCTCTCACTTAATGAATCTATCTCTAACTGCAAAATAGATGTAATAACTTCTGGAGGCCTATTATCTGCAGCCAGAGTCACTGCTTTTTTAAGAAAAGCATCTTCAACAGGGACTTTTTCTAGAGCAAATACAGATTCTCTTCTGGCCGTCTCTGCAAGTTTTTGAATTTCATCAATCATCGCCTTAGGGTCTGTTGCTGTATTGAGAATTGATTTTAAATAGATTGTGACTAAAAGTTTTATTTGATCCATGGGCCATTTAATAAAAATAGCTGCAATAACCCCACCACCAACAACTAAGATTGAGGGAACATCAATAAAAGCTGCAAGTGAGCCCCCTGATAAAATCGAACCTAAGATTGCCGCTATCGCTAATACTAAACCAATAATCGTAGCTATATCCATATACCTAGCCTTTTGAAATTTAATTCTTCTGAATAAATATTCGGCTACTTATCAATCCAACTTTATCTTTTTCTAGTAATGTACATTTTTTCCGGATAAATAATTAATATTTATTAGCCGACCTATTACGGTGGGGATAATAATATTTAAGAAACTTTAGAAAAACTCAGCATATCTAAGGCCATAACTTCATCTTCAAAACTTATCGCAGCTATTCTTTTACCTGTTTTTTCTTCCAACAATAAATAAAAAATATTTTCTTGTGGGTAAGTACAAATCATCTTAGTTAAAAGGTGTGATAATCGAGAGGAGACTCTATTTATTTCTCCCGCTGATAATTGATAGATTTGTTTATCATTATTTTTGACCCATAAATCTAAATGCATAATAAGCTCAATTGTATTTTTGATTTTTTTACAATGAAAACTATCAACAAGGCTTTCTTGTTTGGCCAAAAAACTCTCTAGAATAAGAAACTCTTCTTTATGAAACTTTTTGCTAAAATGATTTTTAATACTGTAAAAAAATGATTTCGCTCCTTGCATAAACTTTAGATAATCTTCTAAACAATCAATTTGCTCCTTTTCCTTTTCAACCAAAGGTTTTAAAAGTTCACATGTTTGAGGTGTGATTTTATTTTTAAGCAAAATTTCCCAAGCTTCCTCCATACTTTCAAAGTGAGCAAGTACACTTACAAAAGGAAGAACATAAATATCATTAAGTTCTTTTAAGAGGGCCTTTTTATAGAGCTGAAATGCTAAGCTAAGATTTTTCCATTTATCATGCTGCTTAAGAAAAACGGCTTTATGTCTCTCTAACTCACAACAAACAAGTTCGTGTTGAGCTTCACAAGAAAGATAATCCCAACTTTCACAAAATATATTTTCTTTTAATTCTTTACTTCGAATAAAATACTCATAAGTTAAAGAACGTTTTTTATCTACCCAGCGAGTAGCCTGTACATGCTCTTCACCTTTACTGGGCTCCATACTTGATGGAGAAAAAATATTTTGTATTTGCTCTTTCTCAATAAAATTATTTAGACTCTCCTCAATTCCTTCTTCATCTAAATGATTAACATCCCAAACAAAAACATCGTTAACCTTAATCCAATCTCGATATGCATAGTCTGAAAAACAAGGCAAAGTCATCTCAGTGTTTATTTCTTTAGCATTTAAAATATTTTCAACTTTAAAGATATGAAATGACTTTAAATTAGACATAATAAGATAAGTTTCACCCAGTCCCAAAGCAAGTTGTTCTTGGAGTTTTTCACGTTCTTGTTGAGTGAATACGATGGGAAATTGTTGTAAACTCATATAAGGAATAAAAGCTTTTCGCTCTCTCTTTAGCTGATCTTTTAAAAAATACATTAACTCATTTTCGGCTCTATCATCCCAAGGTAAATAAATATGGATGAATTCTTTTCTACGAAAAAGAGGATTTTTACTAAAATGATAGATATTTGATGTTTTTTTAATGACTTGGGGCTTTTTCCAATCAATAGTCATCACATCTCCCTTACTTAAGTAGAGTGATCTACTATTGTATCACGCATTCAGGCAATGACTCAATGCGTATTTTTTAAATATTGGATATTAGATTAGTTAAGATATCGTAAAGCTTATTAAGATTCTAACATGGTAGAATTTAAGTAAGACACCATTGCCGCTCTTAACTCTTCCAGATTAACTTCTTCACTCTCTTTTAGCTCATTATTGTCAGCAAATAATTCTTTTTTAATAAGCTCTACAGGAAAACCTGCCATCTGCGCAAAATCTTCTAAATTAACACTTCGGTTTTCATCGTTCATAAAATCTCCTTGAACATTCTAGTCTTTTTCTTCCTTGTCAAAGACTCTTCTCTCTTGCCCTTGAAGCATATCTAGATAGTAAAACTTATGTCAAATGAACTATTTTGAATGTAAGATTTTGTTACATTTTAGTTCAAAACCCCTCCAAATGACTAAAATTATTATATTTAGTTGGATAATAGTAAAAGAAAGCTTTTTAATTTGGCCAAGACTTCATTATATTCTTCTTTGGCCTGGCTTTGCAGGGTAATCCCTCCCCCTGCACCATACTTGATTTCATCTTGTAAATAATCGACCTCAATTGAACGTATATTAATTGAAGCTGTTTTAACCGACTTATAAAGCAATATCGTTGAACCACAATAAAAACCACGATCACAACCTTCGACTTCATGGGTTATTTGCATAACTCTTTTTTTAGGTGTTCCTGTTATACTTCCCCCTGGGAACAGGTTCCAAATAATGTCTGCAATGGTTTTTTTATGATCAATTTGAGTCTCTATTAATGAAAATTGATGAATCAGCCCTGGAACATGCAACGGATATTTTTTGTATAATACATTGCTCACATTAGAGCTTAGAGCTGTTAAGTCATTGCGAAGTAAGTCAGCAATCATAAACAACTCTGCCTGATCTTTTAAACTCCCTTTGAGCTTTTTCCAAGTTTGTTTTCTATTTTTTTCCTTTTTTATGGCCATCGTTCCCTTTATCGGCATTGTTCGAAGCCATAATTTTTTCTTATTTTCTACGACTTGAAAAAGGCACTCCGGAGAATTGCTTAAAAATAATTTTCCTAATGAATCAATATAAGTTGCATGAGCATAAGCTCCAACTTTCTGAGATTTTTTCCAAAGATGTTGGAGATAATCATGAGGTGAAATTGCTTTTTCGGCCCTAAAATAAAAAGGAAAGGTAAGATTGATTTGATAACAATCACCATCATACAGATGACGATAAACCTCTTGAAACTTTTTTTGATAAAGCTCAAAGCTAAGCTTTGATAAAGGTTTAAACCTAAAAGTTTCTGATGTTTTTTGAGACATTAGTGGAAAATGTTCAACTTTAGAGTAATGAATAATTATTCCCAAAGGTTTTGTTTCATCTAATTGATCATAGAGTTCATTTACAAAATGACCTAATTCATAAAAAAGATGAATGACAATTGGTGATTCATAATTTTGATCTAGACGATAGTGATCCATTTCACGAAGAAAATAATCTACTGAAGCTTCCTTGCGTTCACCTGTGAGAAGATTTATTCTAAAATTCTTATATTGTATGTAAGCTGTTGTGGGTAAAGAACAAAATAACTGCTCTTCTTTTTTTTTCAAATAAAAAGTTGAAAAAAAAAGTTCATCCATTTTGTGGACCTGGATCAAATTGAAGTTCTGCAAATTTCGTTTGAGCAGCAATCCAAGCTAGCTTCACAGTTCCTGGCTCTCCGGCCCTATTTTTAGCAATAATAATTTCTGCTACACCTTTCTCAGGAGTATTTTCATCATAATAATCTTCTCTATGAATAAGCATAACAACATCCGCATCTTGTTCAATAGAACCCGATTCTCTTAGATCTTGTAATTGTGGTCTTCTATCAGTTCTCGATGTCGCAGAACGGTTTAGCTGAGATAGAGCAATAATAGGACATTTTAGCTCTTTAGCTAGCTCTTTAATTCCTCTAGAAATTTCCGCAATTTCTTGTTCTCTCGAGCTTTTTCTAACATGGGGTTGCATTAATTGGAGGTAATCAATCACAATCATCCCCAGACCTTGCTCTGTGCTAACCTTTCTGGCCTGAGATTTAATATCTAAAAGAGTCGTAGCACCACTATCATTTATATAAATAGGGAGTTTTGATAACTCTTGCACAGCATATCCTAAATTTCTTAGGTCTGAATCGGTATAGTCATTTGTTCTAATTTTTCTCGAATCAATATTAGCTTCACTGGATAAAATCCTTCCTGAAAGTTCAGGAGCTAGCATTTCGTAAGAATATAACATGACCGGAAGATTTGATTGTTTAATTGAATTAATTGCTAAGTTCAACACAAATGCGGTTTTCCCCATCCCTGGCCTAGCAGCGATAATAATCATCTGCCCTGGCTGCATCCCTAGCAGTCTTTTATCCAAAGCGCCAAAGCCTGTCGTTAATCCAAGAATTTCTCCCGCTTCTCTTTTTCCCTCTTCTAAGCGACGTAAATTTTCTTTAAGTGACTCTTTAAGAGTAATCACAAAATTTGTACGTGTTTCATTAGCTAAATTAAAAAAGCTAGATTCAACATCATCAATAAATTCTTCGACATCTCCAACAAAGTTTAATCCCTGCTCAGTTATTCTCATTGAGGTTCTTACAATTCCCCTCAAAACTGCTTTGTTTTTGATTATTTTTCCGTAATGATAAATATTTGCAGAACTGGCCGTATCTTCAATGATTTGTAAAACAGCACTTTGTCCGCCAACAGCTTCAATTTTTCCCATATCTGTGAGTTTGGCACAAATACTAACAAGATCAAAAGGCTTACTTTCAACGGCAAGTTCTTTAATCCCCTTAAAAATAACTCCATACTGAGGATGATAAAAATCAGTCTCATTAATATTGAGGTCTGTAACATTATCAAAAGATTTATTATCAACTAAAAGACATCCAATAAAAGCTTTTTCCGCCAAGATATCATGTGGCAATTCTTTTGAAACTTGATCCATCAATACTTTCTCCGTATAGCTATAAAAAACCTCAAGCGTCTTTATAAAAAAGAAGCTTGAGGTTATCTTTTAATAAAACAATAAGATTACTCTTCTGTAGTTTGCTCATCAGCACTAGCTTCTTGCTCTGGTGCTTCTTTTTCTGCTTTCGCTTTAGCAGCTTTTTTCTTAGCAGCAGCCTCTTGTTTTTTCTTCATTTCCTCTGCTTGCTTAGGGTCAATTTCAACTTTTACTTTAAATGTTGCTTCTACGCCCTTAAAAAGTTTAGCTGTTACGTCATACTCTCCAAGAGTTTTGATTGGATCTTCGATAGTAATAAGTCTTTTTTCAATATTTAAGCCTTGTTTTTCAAACTCTTTAGCTAATTCAGTGTTAGTTACTGTACCAAACAAGCGACCATTTCCACCGATTTTCTTTTCTAAACTAATCACAACACCAGAAACTTTTTTGGCCATATCTTCAGCTGCAGCTTTTTCTTCTGCTACTTTTTTCTGAAGCATTTTTTGATAGTCAGCCATCTGCTTTTCATTTCCTTCATCAGCAAGCTTAGCTTTTCTATTCGGTATTAAAAAATTTCTTGCAAAGCCTTCTGAAACATTGACTATTTCTCCAATATTTCCAAGACTTTTAACTCTTTCAGTTAATATAACTTTCATGGTTATTCTCCTTAATCTTTTCTTTTAGTCATTAATTTTTTAAAATTTACAAATACATCTGCCACACCTAAAACCGCAAGGATCTGAGGTGCAGATAAAACGGTAATTACTACCATTATGGAACGAATGATTCCTGTGAGCCTCAAATAATCTAAAAAAGCTAAATAAATTCCAAAGCCTTGGACTATCTTGGCAGCATTCTCAAAATAAGATGTGTTACTAAAAAGTTTATTTAATTCGCTAAAACTATTAGGAATACCTCCAACAATATTAATAAAAATTAACATTGA
>PAKC01000080.1 GCA_002706205.1 Halobacteriovoraceae bacterium | reverse complement strand
CTTTTGAAGTTTTTCCTCTGATGAAAAATAATATACATGCCCGGCATGTTTTATTTTAAAATCATCACTTCCCTTAACATGTAAATCGCCCTCAGAAATTGATTGAGCGCAATGCTTATCAAACATTTCACCTTTTTCATGATGTAACTTACAATTTTTATCACAACTCTTATGATGATGGTGCTCTACATCTTTATGGTGATGAGCACATGAGGCTAGAAAAAATGCACTCAGCAATGTAATTAATAATAGTTTCATATTAAATTCTCCTTTAATTCGGGTTGCATGAACTTGATAAATAATCTGTATAAGCTTGGTATTACAATTAGTGTTAAAATTGTCGCAGTAAATATTCCACCAACTACAACTGTCGCCAAGGGTTTCTGTACTTCAGCTCCTAATCCTGTTGAAAACATCATTGGAAGGAATCCAAAAATATCAGTTAGAGCTGTCATCAAGACAGGACGAAGTCTAGACATTGCACCCTCTCTAACCACATCATCAGCTGATTTTCCTTCGGCTATCAAACGATTAAAATAGGTCACCAGTACGACTCCATTTAGAATACTGATACCAGACAAGGCAATAAATCCAACTCCAGCGGATATACTAAATGGCATTCCTAGAATATTCAACGAAACAACTCCACCTATAAGTGCCATTGGAGCACATGCAAATATCAAAATAACTTGAGCAAAATTTCTAAAAGCAGCATAAAGCATTCCAATAATAATTAACATTGCTAGAGGCACTAAGATCGCAAGCCTCTCTTTAGCACTTTGTAAGTTTTTAAAGCTACCTCCCCACTCAATATAGTAGCCTTCTGGAAGTTTAATTTTTTCATCGACTCTTCTTTTTGCTTCATTAACAAATGATTCAATATCTCGTGTTTCAGGATTTATTAAAACGGCTACTCTTCTTTGAGAATTTTCTCTTGCTACGGCAGTAAAAGTTTCAACAAAATTTATATCGGCAACTTGCTCTATCGGTACTGTGTACCCTTCAGATATTCCGACAGGTAGCTGACTAATAGTGAAAACATCTTTACGCTCATCTTCAGATAACCTTGTTACAATGGGAAACTTTCTAACTCCGTCATAAATATGTCCTATTTCCTTTCCACCTATTGCTGTACTAATAGCATCTAAAACTGGTCTTGCTGTTACTCCAAGTTGTGCTAATGCATCTATTTTAGGTGTATATTGAATCATTGGAGATTTTCCTTTTGACTCAGATTCAGCTTCTCCAGCACCTTCTATATCTCCTACGATTTCAGCAACTTCTTTTGAATATGCTATTATTTTATCTAGGTCATCTCCAAAAACTTTTGCCGAAACATCAGCTCTTGTTCCTTCGAGTAGCTCATTAAAGCGCAATTCAACTGGTTGAGAGACCATTAATACTTGTGCAGGGACATGAAGCTCAAGCTTTTCTTTAACTGCTTTAATTAGATCTTTTTTACTTTGAATTTTATCGTCTTTTGGCCAATCCTCACGTTTGTGTAGCATTACATATGAATCTGATATATTTACGCCCATAGGATCTGTTGCGACTTCAGCTGCACCAGTCCTAGCAAATACATTTTTTACTTGAGGAAACTCTTTAACAACATCCTCTGATAGCATCTGTAATTTAACTGAGTTTTCAGTATTAATATTTGCAGGTCTAATAAATTGAAGTGCAAAATCTCCCTCATCCAACTGCGGTATAAACTCAGAACCCATCTGAGAAAATAAAAGTACTCCCGCAACTATTGAAGTAACACCGATACCTAAAACAATTTTCTTAAATTTTAAAGCTGTAGCAAGTGCTGGTGCAAATAACTTTTCAGCTAGTCCCATTAGGTATGGCTTTTTATCTGTCGTTTTTCCACTCAAAAATGTTGCTGCCAGTGCCGGCACAAGTGTGAATGACAATAGTAATGCCGAACATAATGCAATAATGAATGTTTGTGCCATTGGTCCAAACATTTTGCCTTCAACACCCGTAAGTGCAAATAGAGGCACGAAAACAATTATTACAATTAATTCACCGAATCCAGCTGCTGATCGAATTTCAATAGCTGCTTGAGTAACATACTTTTTAACTTCGGCCCTAGTAAGTTCTCTACCCGCCTTCTGACCTTCTTTTTGTAGTTTATGGACACAATTTTCTATTACAATAACAGCTCCGTCGACAATAATACCAAAGTCTAATGCTCCTAGACTCATCAAATTTCCTGACACATTTTGCCATTTCATTAATATAAATGTGATTAGAAGTGAAATAGGAATTATTATAGAAGTAATAATAGCTGCACGAAGATTCCCGACCAGCATTAGTAAAAATAAAATAACTAATCCGGCCCCCATGAATAAGTTGTGCTCTACTGTACCAAGGGTTGCATCAACCATATCTGATCGATTATAAAGGACATCAAGTTTAACCCACGAAGGAAGATCTTTTTTAATTTGATTTAATTTAGTATTTACATCATCAGAGACTGAGCGACTATTCTCTCCAAGTAGCATAAAAGCAGTTCCAATAATACTCTCTGCCCCATTTACAGTTGCTGCCCCTGTTCTGATTTGTTTATCATACTTAACCTTAGCAATATCCCTTACTCTAATAACTTGATAATCTGATAGCCTTTTTACAACTACCTTATTTATATCATCAAAGTTTTTTAATAAACCAACTCCTCGAACAAGTAATTGTTCTCCCGTTTGTTGAATATATCCACCACCAACATTTATATTAGTCTGCTCAATGGCTTTTTCAATATCATCAAAGTGAAGTCCAAATTTAGACATTTTTTCAATATCAGGTTGAATAAAATATTGTTTTTCATATCCCCCAATTGTGTTTACTTCTGTTACACCTTTTACAGTGAGAAGCCTCGGTTTTATAAACCAATCTTGAAGTGATCTAAGCTCCATCAACTGGAGTAATCTTTTATCTGGATCTGTTTCAGGATCGATTGCAGCAACAGAGTAATGAAATATTTCTCCAAGACCTGTACTTATTGGACCCATTTCGGGCACAACTCCATCAGGTAACTCAAGATTTTGTAATTTTTCACTAACAAGCTGTCTGGCCACTAAGATTTGTGTCTCTTCTTTAAAGATAACTGTAACTTGCGAAATACCAAAACGTGAAATTGAGCGTATCGTTTCAACACCAGGAATACCATTCATTGAATATTCAATAGGAAAAGTGACCATTCTCTCAATTTCTTCAGGCACCAAGCCCTTAACTGGAGTGTTAATCTGTACTTGAGTATTTGTAATATCAGGAACAGCATCTATGGATAACGTTTGAAACGATTTATATCCGAAAATCAATAATATAATAGTTGCCATAAAAACAAACATTCTACTATTTACTGAAAATTGTATTATTTTATTTATCATTTATTTTTTCCTAGTGAGAATGACCATACTCTGAGGTATCGGTTGAATAAACATCAGTAACTCTCAATAATCCAACGCCATCGATAACAATTTGGTCACCAAAATCAACACCTTTAACCTTAACTAAATACTTGCCCTTAGATTCTTTTAACAACTCTACAGGCATAAATTTAAAGAATCCTCCTCTAAATCGGTAAAGACCCTTTGTACTTTTTGATGATACTAAAGTTGTCTTATCAATACTAAATTCGTCCCCATCAACTGTTTGAAGTTTTAATTTTAAGGTTTTAATTGCCTCTTTCGATAATTTAAAGCCCTTATTTTCATCAACCTCTTCGATTGCCTTTCCTTTTCCTACAGCTTTACCACCTCCATGCTCTCCATGGTCAGCATGGCCATTTTCTTCTTTGTGATCATCATGGTCAGTATGTGCATCATGTACAGGACTGCTACTGCCCTCTATATTATCGTGACCTTTTGAATGTTCATGCTCGTCGTGTTTTTTTTTCTTATTATGCTCATGCCCATCATCTTTTGAATGTTTAGTCTCTTTATGATCATGACCGGCATGTTCATTTCCTTCCTCTGCATGAACCATGTTAATAATAAAAAAAAATATTACAAATATAATATATAGTTTATTCATTCCGTCCCCTCTTTATAATAACTTTTCAAAAGCAGTTATATTTCCATCTATTAATAATATTTTCCCATAAGTATTTAATACATCATTTTCAGTATCAAACTTTGACTTTATAAACTCTACTTGTTGCCTATGTGATTCAATTGTCATTGGGATCGACACAACACCTCTTGAAAACAACTTCTCAACTTTTAAGTGCTTATTTTCTAACTCTTTCAACTTAGGCATTTTAGATAATGTCGATAATNATCTTTTAAGTTTTGTAACAAGATTCATCCTCTCAATTCTCAACATCTCTTTATTATTACTTGTCGCAACCTTCTGAGATCCAACTCCCTTAAGTGCATTCAACTTTCCTCCGTTGTTTGTCTGAAAAAGAGGTAATGCAAAAGACACCGAAATCCCGGCCGAAATAAATTCATCATTCCCCACTGTTTGATGCTCCACTGTTGGCCCTATCGATATATTTGAATAGCCCAAAGATTTTTGTATATCTAACTCACTCACTGCAAGCTCAACTTTAAGATCTTCAATTTGTGGCAGGCCAACACTATTGGTCTGAGTCTCGTCTATTTTGACAAGATTGAAATTAATATACTCATATTTAGGATTTATATTTTTACAATTTGATAAGAAAGAAATCTTTCCTTGTAACAATGTTTTTTCGTTCTCTAAATCATTTAGTTGTGCTTTGTAATCACTTGAAGCAAGTCTTAAAGTGGAAAGAGAAACTGTTTCTTCAGGGTTTAATCTCTCTCTAGATGATAATTTATTAATTATTTTTTCAAATGTGTGAATCGCTTCTTTTACTGAATCAATTGTAACGTTTAATTGAGCTACCCTTTGATAGCCTATGGTTGCATTTAGATTAGAGTTAAATAAGGAGAGATCAACTTCTGCATTTTTAAGTTTTTGATAGTTCTTTGCTTTTAAAAGGCGCTTGTCTCGTTTAGAACCAAATTCTACGACATGCTTAGCAGTGAGCGTATATGTATTAACATCAACTCCAAATTGATCTCCCTTGAGATATTCAAAGTCTAGTTCCGGGTTTGGCCTCTGCTCAGCTATATCTATCGAACTTGAAATGACCTCTTTATTCTTAATCGCTTCATTAAGTAAAGGTCCATTAACTTTAACATTATTGTAAAATTCTCTAATAGTTTTAATATCACAAGCTCTTTGGGCATAAGTGACACTACTAGAAAGTAGCATTGCTACTAAAAAGTATGCATACATAAAAATCCTCTATTGATTAATCAGTAACTTAGGTAAAAGTTAATTAAGCAATAGGCGGACGGATAACGTCTAATGAAAAGTTCTGAGTTTTGCCTACATAATATGCAGGATAGGAAACATTGTATTTTTTGAATTGAGATATAGATCTTTTATATAAAGGGTTTATTAATGCACTATGAGAATGACCTAAATGGCAATGATCATGCTCTCCCTCTGAATCATGGTTTTGAGTATCACTTGAAGAGTGTAAATCAATGTCAGCACAACTTATTAACGATGAACAAGTACTCGAAGTCTCTTCATGTAAAGCTGCTGACGTAAAATCAGAGAAGATTGTAAATACTAGTAATAACGTTATTATTATTTTCATCGTATTATTCTTTTATAACACAAGAAGTAATTAATCAAGCATATATGAAAACTTAACTTGAAATTGACGAACCCAAGTTTAGCCAAGGTCGATATTAATGAGCAATGCTTGAAAGTATACCTAGAAGTATTGATCTTTATTGATCTTTAATCAACACTCAATTGCCTTTAAATCAACCCAACTATTAACGCCCTCAATTAAGTAATTAATTTCACTCGCAAGATTCAAACTCAAAAATTGGCATCATTCTTGACTTACAAATGTTCACAAGGAGTGAACATGAATCAATATTTTTCAATTGCAGGAAACAAAATACCAATCGAATTCAAAAGTCTTTACGAAGAAGTCTCAGAGACTTTTGAGAGGAAAGTCATGGGTGCAATAAAAACTAAAAAGGAGAACAAGAATGAAAAGAATAAAAAGATTTCTAAAGAATCTTATCATCCACGAAGACTACATAAAACGTCTTGAGAGAGAACAACTAGAAGTAATAAAAAACTCTTACCCAAAATTCCTATAGGAGGAAGTGACATGGAAAAAAGATACTCAAAACTAAAAGAAGAAGTCATGGATCTATTTGGAACTATTAGCATCGAAGAGATCGTATGTAATAGGCCTTTATCCAAACTCATGAAAGAGATTGCTCTCTCGCTAGACAATATTTCTATTATAGAGCGATATAACACAAAGGAGAATATTTAATGAAAAACTTAAATCCTGAGAACCTAAGAATTAAGATTGAACTTTTAGAGAAGCTTATATCTAAAAAAGAACTTAGACGAATTTCAGTATCAAAAAGACTTATTCGGATTAGAAGGCAACTCAACTGCCTTATAGCATTCAACTAACGGAGAATTAATGAATTATTTATTATTGATTATATTATTATTTAGTACCGCTTGCTCATTTAAAAGTGACAATAAAAAGAAAGAAAATTCGACAACTTCAACAAGAGAGCCTCAAACGGGAATACCTGAAGATGAATTAAAGAAACTCGACTCTGATGGTGATAAAATAAGTGATTATGATGAAATTCAATATGGATATGATCGTCACATAGCAAATCTCCCCAAGTTAAGAGTAAATTTCCTTCAGGACTATAACATAACTGTGAATTTTGATAATGAAACAAATTTTGTTATGGATACAAAGATTGCCCGAGATAATCCAGACTTCAAATATCGAGTTGGTAATTTATTTTTAAAAGAAAACTCATATGATAATGCAGCAAAACTAGGCCGGTTCTCTGGTGTGTCATGGGGAGAAATTAAACAACAGGACTTCACATGGATAAAATATCCAGAGATCGACAAAGATTTTTATTTCAAAAAAGCACGAGAATATCGATATTGGTCAAAAAGTAATATAAAAGACTCTACGATCTCATTAGAAAACACACTCAAATTAATGGATTCACCGCTTTTTGAAAGTATCGAAGAAGTCGAGTTAAACTTTTACTACTATAGTTACTCAAAAGAATCTTATGTATTACTGCATACTGAGAAACTCGATCGTGTATTTCAGTCAGGAACAAGAGAAGATTTCCAAATCAAAATTATGAATCCTCCGGCAGAGTTAATTGAAGATACCTATTTTCGTCATGGGGAGTTTATTATTTCAGAAGTTAAGGACTTTTTCATTCCTAGTATGAAAATGAAGTATTCTGACCTACTTGCATCTGTAAAGGCAAAAACAATTCCGATCTATAAGACAACACCATTTGAGTTTGATTTAAACTATGTTGCAATCAAAAAGAATGGAGAAAAGTTCATTGATATCTTAACGAAACTCTACTCAGATAAATTCACTGTCTCTGAGGATAGTTTAACTCAAGTTGAGCAATTTACAACAAACCTCCCCGACTACTCGTATCTGCATGAAGTAAACAAAGAAGATAAACTCGGTAAATGGTTTATTATGACAAATAAAATCAAAGATCATTATTTGAAACATAACTTCACAGCAAATGATGCAATTACTTTGTCCTATTTAACTGGAACTGAGTTATCAAAAAGAGTTGATGAAAAAGTGTATTCTTTTTCAAAAGAGGTAAAAAGCAAAGACAACGGAAAACTTTATGCCTTAGGCAATATCACGAACAATAGTGAAATGGAGATCTCAATCTTTCTAAATGAACTTGAAGGTGTAGATCTCAATGTAAAAGATGGAAGTTTTGCATATCGCCCGCCTAATTGTAGGAATTGCACTGGTACTAACTGGTCTGTTTCCTCAGAGTTTCAAATTAATTCTTTTTCAAACTTTAATCGTCAATGGTTTGTAAAAAGTATTGATGAAGCAAAGTCTTCTTTTGAGATACTCATTAATAATAAAGTCTTAAATCTAGAAGAGTTAATTGCCTTAAATCATCTAACTTTAGAGTTTAAAGGAGATGAATCCTACAAGTATCTCCATATAATACTAAAAGATCTAAACGAGCTTGAAGTCATTGAAGCAGGAAAAGAAAACGTCGCTTTTATAAGAATGCTTCCCATAAAAGTTGGTGAGATTGGAGAAGGTGTCCAGATCAATTCTATGGGAGGTCACAACATAGATAAAGTCTTCCATGCTGGATTAATTTGTCTGCAAGAATCTGCCAAAAGAAAAATTCCCCTAGCCGTAACAAGTTGGAAGTTTGATGAATGGCAGAAAAAAGTACCTTGGGGACAACCTGATCGAAGAACAGGCTACAAACCTTCAAAAGGACAAATAAAGAAATACTGGACAGGAACGATTGTAGATCTAATTTCTACGATTACTAACAACTATAACTAGGAGAAAAGATGCCTTTGCTCATAAGTATATATTTATTTTTTTCACAAAATGTATTTGCTCGAAGTCTTAAGGCCACAGCAGATAAACTTGCACAGGAAACTAACAGAATCGGACTTGGAGTTGCTCTATTTGGATTATGCTTAGCAGGGATATATTTCATGCTAGGAAAGCAAGATGCATCAGCAAAAATGACACAAGTTTTAATGGGGATTGGAATAGTAATTTTAGGTCCAAGTATTCTTACTTTTATCAAAGGATTAGCATAATGGAACGATTTCCAAAATTTTTAAGAACTAACCCTATGATTTATGGACTGAGTTTTTATGAGATCGGTGCATTAGTTTTAGCTTTATACATTGCAATGATACTAAACCTGTCCTCTTTTCACAGTTTGATAATTTGTTTGGGATTTATCATTGTCATTAAGTTCATTAAAAAGAACTGATGGAGTTGATAATTTTCCCTGGGAACCCCCAACTCTTGGCAAGAAAAAGTGATTTTCTAATGGATGCAGCACCTTTCTTCTACAATTAAATGTTGAATATCATACTTTGATTGTATTTTTTCTCGATAAAACTCTGAACCTTTGGGATTGTTGTTATATACCATTACTTCACAAGCATGAGCGTTTGGGGCGATTCTCCAAATATGTAAATCAGTAATTTCAACATCTGACTCATCTTTAAACAAAGTTCTGATTTGATTTTCTTGAATTAGTTTTGAGTTTCCATCTAACAGCTCCCAAACTGTGGCCTTACATAATCCATATGCCCATTTAAGTATAACAAGTGAACCAATTATGCCCATCATTGGGTCGGCCCAATTCCATCCAAAATATTTCCCTGTTAATAATGCAACAATCGCTAGTACTGATGTAAATGCATCCGCAATCACATGAATCAGGGCACTTTTATGGTTATGGTCGTGAACATAGTCATGTGAATGATCGTGATCATGCTGATGATGATCGTGTGAATCCCACAGTAAAATTGCACTAAGTAAATTAACAACAAGGCCTACAATTGAAACGACAATAGCCGTAGAAAAGTTTATATTTGTCGGATTTAAAAAGCGTTCAAAAGATTCAACTCCCATAAATAAAGCGACCAGTCCCAGCATTAAAGCACTTGTATAGCCTCCGAGGGGAATAAATTTTCCAGCTCCAAAAGTAAACTTTTTATTTAAGCTTTTAGATCGTGCAAGTTTATAAGTAATTACTGAAATACTTAATGCACCAACATGACTTGCCATGTGCCATCCATCAGCAAGCAATGCCATTGAGCCTGTTATATAGCCATAAGATACTTCAACAACCATTGTAATAAAGGTTAAGGCAACAACGAAAATAGTTTTCTTTTCATTTGATCCGATTTTACTATCTTGAGTTACATAGTCGTGGTCATGTGAATGAGATTGATGAGACATAGTTTACCTATTGAATGTAATTAGATGCAGGTAGTGACTACTACCTGCATTCTACATTAAAGTTTTGTCCATTTTAAAAAATTAGACTTATTTTTGAAGTAGTAAGTACGACCTTTATTTGTTTTATCAGCAACAATATAGGCATCGGCTTTACTAATTTTTTCATGGGTGAGAGGGTCAGTAGCCATTCTATGTGCAGAACTCATTTTCAATTTATCTTTGCACATAGCACAGCACCCATAGTAATTTTTTTTCTCTACATTAACTTTAAACTCAGTGAAGTCTGCCATTGGATTATAGAAATTATTCACCATACAAACTTTGTTTTTTTCTGCCACCTCAATAAAGTTATTAATATCATTCCTTGCAAAGATGTCTGTAGAAATAAATATTGTAAAGAATAATAAAACCAAACTTTTGAACATACTTCTTCGGTTCATATAGACCTCCTAATTAATGATTCGTGTCTTTTGAGCCACAGTGAGGCATGTTTGGAGCATATGGATTATGCACCTTTGCCATCTTTTTACTATTTTGTACCCATTTTTTCTTAACCATAGGACATGAGTAAGCATTGTATTTTGAGCCGACATCATAAGTGTTTACGACATGAATCAATGCCATAGATACTAAATGGTAATTTTGATTATTATCGTCTCTTGAACTTGAAGCTTTGATTTCGCCTAACTTTGTCTTAGAGAATTTTAAAAGCTTTGATAGTTCAGCATCGTCAATTTCTTCAATTGCTAATTTCAGCTTTTTTGCGGCTGCTTCTACTTTTTTCCCATCGTATTTAAAAAACGAGTTATGTAGTTCTTCATTCGCTTCAAGTGCATTTACGACTGATTTCTTCGTTCCTTCACTTAAGGTTTTGCGAGAACTTTTCTTACCCATTTTTCCATGTTTCATTTTGCTATGATCCATTTTTGAATGGTCCATCTTAGAGTGATCCATATTGCCAGAAGCATATGATTCTAAGCTCCATATTGCAACAAACATGATTGCTAATGCAGCTAGAGATTTCTTGACTGAAATTTTACTTTCACATTTTGGACACATAATATTCTCCTTTTTAATATTATTGTTATTATTTTTTTCTTTATATCCCCAGGGACAGTCTTTACATCCAGATTTACAGCATTCATCTGTGTTATTCATTAAAGTTTTTCCCTTTGAACTAAAGTTCCTTCTTTAAACTTAAAAGAACCATCAGTTTTGACTGTCGAATAGTGACTATTATGGATTTTTGTTACTTCTCCAGTTCCTAGCTTCTTTAGGGTACACAAACCTTTTAATCCACCGACCTCCGGGTCAATCTGTTCACAGTCATTGTAATAAAATAAAACTTTGTCTCCAGTTTTCACCTCATTATCTCCAAGGCAAACATGAGCTGTTTTCTTATTTAGCTTCATCGCAACTGAACCACGCATATATTTATGATTACTAGAAGCACAAGAGGCCAAGACAAAGGGAATACTAAGAATTACTATTTTTTAAGCATGACTTTCTCCTTGTTCTATACGTCTTTGTTCAAAATAACTAAATGTCACAGGGACAATAAATAATGTAATTAACTCAACTAGCATCCCACCTAATGTTGGAATGGCCATCGGCTTCATGACTTCACTACCAGTTGTCGTTGCCCACATAACAGGAATTAATGCTACACAGGTTGTAGTTGTTGTCATAATTAAGGGTCTAATTCGCCGAGACCCCGCCTCTAAGATACAGCCTTTCAATTCTTCCCAATTCGTAGGCTTATGATTTTTAATTGCCTCTTGAAGATATGTCATCATGACCACGCCATCATCAACAGCAATCCCAAAAAGAGCAATGAAACCAACCCATACGGCTACCGAGGTATTAAAGCCTCCGATCCAAAGAAGGATAAGGCCTCCGGCCATAGCAATGGGAACGGCACTAAAAATGATTGCTGAATTTCGTAAGTTTTTAATTCCAAGAAATATAATGACGAGATTGATAATTAAAGCTATAGGTACTAATAACTTTAGTCGGTTTGTCGCCCTGACTTGATTTTCATACTGACCAGCCCAGACAATAGAGTAACCTTTAGGAAGCTCTACATTTTTTTCAATATGTTTTCTTGCTTCTTCTACAAAGCCTATCAGGTCTCGTCCTTGAACATTAAGTAGGACTACTGATCTTAAAAGTCCATTTTCAGATTGTATAGCGGCAGGTCCGGTAACAATTTTAATATCAGCTAATTGCTCTAGCGGAATATGTTGTCCCAGAGGACTAGGGACTAAAACTCTTTTTAGATCATCAACACGGTCCCTTAGTTCTTTTTTGTATCGAACTCTAATTGGGTAGCGTTCTCTACCATCATAAAATTGTCCTATAGGCATACCGCCAACAGCAGTTTGGAGAATTTCATTTACTGTGCCAGTATTTATTCCATACCTAGAGGCTGCAACTCTATCAATATCAAACTCTATATATGGCTTTCCTGTAATCTGCTCGGCATAAACACCATATGCACCTTTAACTTTTTCTACTTCCTTTCCAATTTTACTAGCCAAAGATTCAAGTTTCCTCAAATCATCACCAAATATTTTAATGCCAATTTGAGTTTTAATTCCTGTAGAGATCATTCCAATTCTTGTTTGGATTGGAAAATCCCATGAGTTAACTAAACCTGGAACTTGTAAAGCTTGATCTAAGTCCTGCATGATTTCGTAGATTGTTTTTCCTTCTGGCCACTGATCTTTTGGAACAAGCTTAATAACAGTCTCAAACATAGCGACAGGAGCCGGGTCAATTGCAGAATTAGCTCTTCCTAATTTACCAACCGAATATTCAACTAATGGATGATCTTTTAGGACCTTATCAGTATATGCCAAAAGCTCCCTAGCTTTAGTCATGCTAATATCAGGAGTTGTTGTAGGCATATATAGAATATCTCCCTCATTGAGAGATGGCATAAACTCTTTGCCAAGTTTTGAAAGTGCAAGTCCTCCAAGAAGAAGGAGTATCATTGGAGCAATTAAAAACCTCTTTCTATTTTCTAATACCCAATTAAGTGCTGGCTGATAGCTTTTGACAATAAATAGGCTTACTTTGTTTTTTTCAATAGGCTTTAGTTTTCCATTAAGCATGAAAACAGATAAAGCTGGAACCAAAATAATTGCAACTACGACTGAGCCAAACATGGCTAGTGTCTTGGCCCATGCAAGTGGCCCAAAGAGTTTACCTTCGCTACCTTCAAGGCCAAAAACAGGTAAAAAGGTAACAATGGTGGTCATAACTGCTGTCAAAATAGCTGGTCCAACTTCACGGGCTGATCTAACAATAATTTCAACTCTTTCTGATTTACTAGCTTCCGGCTTTTCCGATAAATGCGAGTAGATATTCTCTGTCATGATAATTCCCATATCAACCATTGAACCAATGGCAATTACCATTCCAGACAAACTCATAACATTAGAGTCAATCCCAATAAGCTTCATAAGAATAAAGCTAATCCCAACGCCAAAGGGTAAAGTTAAAGATACTAAAATTGAGGATTGAAAATGAAGAAGAAATAAAAGGATTACTACAACAGTTATCACAATTTCTTCACTTAAAGCTGAATATACAGTTCCAATTGTGTTTTCTATTAACTCTGTTCGATCATAGAAAGGTACGACTCTTACACCTTTAGGCAGACCTTTTTCTACAACTTTAAGCCTTTCTTTAACCTTATCTATAACTTGTTTCGGGTTTTCACCAAAACGCATTGTGACGACACCACCGACAGCTTCTGTTCCATTTTTATCTAAGGCCCCACGCCTAAATCCTGGTCCAAAGCCAACAGTTGCGACATCTTTTACTCTAATTGGTGTTTTATTCTTAATTGCTAAGACAACATTTTCAATATCAGTTAAAGATTTAAAAAAACCTTTACCACGAACAATAAACTCCCTGTCTCCATCTTCTACAACTTCTGCTCCAACATCAATATTACTCTCCTTAATTGATTTTAAAAGCTGACTAAAGTAAATATTGTAAGCAAAGAGCTTTCTAGGATCGACATCAATCTGATACTCTTTAACAAACCCACCAACACTTGCAACTTCACTGACACCTTCAACCCCTTGAAGGAGGTATCTAACATAAAAGTCCTGAATTGATCGAAGCTCTGCTAATGATTTAGGGTTCTTATTATCTTTTTCATTTTCGATGGTGTACCAGTAGATTTGCCCAAGCCCTGTTGCATCTGGTCCCATCTTTGGAACAACCCCAGAGGGTAATTCGCTTCCTGCTGTAGAAAGCTTCTCAAGAACTCTTGATCTACTCCAATAAAAATCAACATCATCTTTAAAAATTACATAAATAGTGGAAAAGCCAAAGGCTGAAATTCCTCGAATATTTTTAACTCCAGGAATACCTTGCAGCAGGATACTTAATGGATATGTAACTTGTTCTTCAATGTCCTTTGGCGAACGACCAGGCCATTCAGTGAACACAATTTGTTGGTTTTCTCCAATGTCAGGAATAGCGTCAATTCTTGCTGTTTTTAGACTAAAAACTGAAAGTAGAGCGATCAATACAAAAAGTATGACAACGAGGACTCTATTACGAATGGATGCTTCTATTAATTTTTGAATCATTTTTTGCCCCTCTTAGTGATTATGTCCACCTGAACTTTGTTCTTTCATATCTTCATAACCACCAAAAAGTTGGGCTTGGGCATCAAGAAGAAAATTACCTTCAATAACAACTTCTTCTCCTTCCATTAGTCCATGCTTTACTTCAACGTAACCTTCTGATTCGTGACCTGTGTGAATTTCTTTTGCTCGAAATTGCTTACCTGATACTTTTGTCCAAACGACTTTTCTTTTACCTGTATCAATAATTGCCGTTCTTGGGACAACTAAAGGGTGTCCTTCGAGATTTATTTCGAGTGTTGCATCAGCAACCATTCCTGGCTTAAGTTTTCCAGTTGTATTTTTTATTGTCGTTCTTACTTTTAATGTTCTTGATACCGAATCTAGTACCGGGTTCACAAAGTTAATTTTTCCTTCAAGTATATCTCCAGGAAGAGAGGTGAACTCCAGTTTTACTTTTTGGCCCATGGAAATTAGCGATGCATCATGTTCATAAACATCCATTTCAACCCAGATTTCTGACAAATCAGATAGCTCAAAAAAGTTTTGTCCTTCTTTGAAGTACTTTCCAACAATGGCATTTCTTTTTCTAACAATACCAGTAGCTGATGAGTAAATAGTTATGCTTTTTGGAACCTTATTTCTTTTATACCAAGATTCGTATTGAAATTTTTTGATTCCCCATTGTTCGAGACGTTCTTCACTTTGTTTAAGCATATCTCTGAACTCTTTTGATTTGGATTTAACGTAAGTTTTTCTTGCAATTAGATATTCCTCCCCGGCAGTAATTAGCTTTGGACTGTATAAATCTAATACAGGCTCACCAAGCTTAATGAAACTTCCAGTAGATTCGATATATACTTTTTCTACACGGCCACCAATACGAGCTGGGATATTACTTTCT